>SKOF01000498.1 GCA_007120155.1 Thioalkalivibrio sp.
ATCGACACCCAGGGCTGGCCACCGCACCCGTCGGGTTGAGCGGACTGAGGTCGTGATCAATAGAGTTCAAAGGAACGGGGAAACACTATCATGAAATACCAAACGCAAAAGGTGGCGCTGCCTTTCTTTGCGGTGGCCATGGCGCTGTTCGCGCTGCAGTTGATTTTCGGGCTGCTGGGGGCGATTGCATACGTGGCACCCAACTTCCTGGCGGAAGCGATGCCGTTCAACATCATGCGCACCAGCCATACCAATCTGTTGCTGGTATGGCTGCTGATCGGCTTCATGGGCTGTACCTACTACCTGATGCCGGAGGAGGCGGAACACGAGATCTACAGTCCGAAGATCGCCTATATCCAGCTGGCCATTTTCGCCTTCGCCGGCGCGGCCGCGCTGATCGGCTACCAGTTCGGCATCCACGAGGGTCGCCACTATCTGGAACAGCCCCTGTGGGTGAAGGTGCTGATCACCATCTCGTTCCTGATGTTCCTGTTCAACACCAGCATGACCATGATCAATGGCCGCAGGACCGCCATCAACATGGTCCTGATGCTCGGGTTGTGGCTTGCGGCCATCTTCTGGCTGTTCGCCTTCTTCAACCCGACCAACCTGGCGCTGGACAAGCTCTACTGGTGGTGGATCGTGCACATCTGGGTGGAGGGCGTCTGGGAACTGATCATGGCTTCCCTGCTGGGTTACCTGCTGATCAAGATGACCGGGGTCGACCGCGAGATCATCGAGAAGTGGCTGTACGTGATCGTGGGCCTCTCGCTGTTCTCGGGCCTGCTGGGCACCGGTCATCACTACTACTGGATCGGCACGCCCGCCTACTGGCAACCCATCGGCAGCATTTTCTCGACGCTGGAAGTGATTCCGTTCTTTGCCATGGTGGTGTTCGCCTTCTACATGTTCTGGAAGGGCAGCCGTAACCATCCCAATCAGGCGGCCATGCTGTGGACCCTGGGCTGTGCCACCATCGCCTTCTTCGGTGCCGGCGTGTGGGGCTTCATGCATACCCTTTCGTTCATCAACTACTACACGCATGGCACCCAGATCACGGCGGCCCATGGCCACCTGGCCTTCTACGGTGCCTACGTCATGCTGGTGCTGGCCATCATCACCTACGCCATGCCCCAGATCCGCCGTGTACAGCCCTATAATCAGGTGCTGAACATGTGGGCGTTCTGGATCATGACCTCGGCCATGGCCTTCATGACCTTCACCCTGACGTTCGCCGGCGTGGTGCAGACCCACCTGCAGCGGGTGATGGGCATGAACTTCATGGAGGTGCAAAGCCAGATCGAGATGTTCTATATCATGCGTCTGGGTGCCGGTGTGTTCGTGATCATCGCCGCCCTGATGTTCTTCTACGCGGTCTTTGGCCCCGCCCGAGAGCAGGTGCCGGCCTATGCCAAGGCCTCGGCGACCGCCGAGTGATCGAGCCGCGGCCCGGGTTGAGGCGCATGGCGCCCCAACCCGGGCACCGTTTCCTGGAGGATTGTGATGCCGTTGACTGCAACCCATGCTGAACTCGACCGGGAAACGCCCTTTTACCAGGCCGTCGGTCACGAATGTGATCTCTTCGAACGGGCCTTCCGGCAGCGGCTGCCGCTGTTGCTCAAGGGGCCCACCGGCTGCGGAAAGACACGTTTCGTGAGCCATATGGCGGCCCGCCTGGGCCGCCCCCTTTTTACGGTGTCCTGTCACGATGACCTGACCGCCGCCGACCTGACGGGACGTTTCCTCCTGCAGGGCGGCGAGACCCGCTGGGTGGACGGGCCGCTGACCCGGGCCGTGCGCGAGGGCGGCATCTGCTACCTCGACGAGGTGGTGGAGGCCCGAAAGGATGTGACCGTGGTCCTGCATCCGCTCACCGATGACCGTCGCATGCTGCCGCTGGAACGTACGGGCGAGATGCTCGATGCGCCCGACGATTTCATGCTGGTGGTGTCCTACAACCCCGGTTACCAGCACATCCTCAAGTCACTGAAGCCGAGCACCCGTCAGCGCTTCGTGGCCATGTCCTTCAATTTTCCGCCCCCGGAACTGGAACGCGACATCGTGGCCCGCGAGAGCGGACTGGCGCGTGACAAGTGCGCCGCCCTGGTCAACCTTGCGACCCGGCTGCGTGAAATGAAGGGGCAGGACCTGGAGGAGGGTGTCTCCACGCGCCTCCTGGTCTACTGCGCGACCCTGATCGCCTCGGGCATGCCCATCCTGGAGGCGACCCGCGCCACCCTGGTGGAGCCGCTCACCGACGACGAGGACGTCCAGGAAGGTCTGCTGGAAGCGATCAACGCGACGTTCGGCTGAGCCCGACGGGCGGGCGCACGGGAGATACCGGTCATGTTCCAGTTTCTGGAGGTCGAGGAGTTCGTCGGCCGCTATTGGCACCGGTGGGCCGCCGGTGCCGCCAGTTACCCACGCCACCCCGAGGCCGCCGTCTCCCTGGATGAGCTGCGCCATGTGCTCGGCGTGTTCTTTCGTGCCAGCGGCGGTGAGAAGGGGCTGGAGGTGGCCGCCATCGTGGCGCGCAGTTCGGCCCATCGCCTGTCCCTGCGCCAGCGTCTCGGCCTCGACGAGGAGGCGATGGACCTGGCGCGCCGCGACGAGGAGAACCTGCTTCTGCCGCCGCGTATCGACCTCTTTTCCGACCGGATGCTCAACCGGGATCTCTACTTCTGGCTGACCGCCTTTCTGGCGGTGGCGCAGCGTCCCGAATCACACGACGATCCACTGCGACACGATATCGCCCAGTTGCGCCAGGCAGTGCGGGCCCGTGAGGCGGCGCTGGCGCGGTTCCCGGGACTGGAGGCGCGCCATGCCCGGCTTTGCCGGGCACTGCTCATGGCGCGGCCGAACCGCCGTCTGCCCACCGTGGAGGCGCTGGTGGAGGAGGCCATCCGTGCCCTGCTGGGCGATGCCCGGCCGCTGTCCCCGCACGCCCGGACCCTGCTGGAGGTGGTGACCTCGCCGGACTCCGCGGCACTTGACGGCTTCCGTGCTCCCCGCGATTATCGTCCGCCCCTGCCGGTGCCGCTGTGGGGGCAGGTGGTGGCACTGGGCACGGGCAAGGGACGCGAAGCAGATGACGAGGCGGAGGAAGGGGGCGGGGCCGGGAGTCCCCAGTCCGCCAGTGAAGGCAAGCGCCAGGCCGAACGGCGCCACCAGGATCAGAGCGAGCGCGACGACCCGCTGGTGCTCAATCGTTTCGAGAAGATGTTGTCCTGGACCGAGATGGTCAATCTCAACCGGCTGGTGGAGGATGAGGAGGACGAAGAGGCCAAGCGCGCCGCCGAGCAGATCGAGGAGATCACCATCAGTCCTCACAAGCGGCGCGCCGCCACCCGCCTCAAGGTGGACCTGGATCTGCCGCCCGACGAGGTGGTGGGCGGCCGCCTGCAGGGCACCCACACCTACCCGGAGTGGAACCACCGCAAGCAGGTCTATCTGCCGGATCACTGTGTGGTGCATACGGATCTGCAAAGCGAGGAGGGTGAAGACTGGGTACCGGACGATATGACCCGCCGGCGCATCCGCCGGGTGAGGCGCGAGTTCGAGGCCTTGCGGCCACGGCGCGAGTTGCTGCGTGCCCAGATCGACGGCAACGAGCTCGATACCGACGCCCTGATCCGCTCCCGCTGCGACCTGGCCGCCACCGGCGAATCCCGCGACCGCTTCTACCTGTCCACCCGGCAGCAGGCCCGGGATCTGGCCGTGTCCATCCTGGTCGACGTCTCACTTTCCACCGATGCCTGGCTGGAGGACCGCCGGGTGCTGGACGTGGAGAAGGAAGCGCTGCTGGTCCTGGGTCACGGTCTGGCCGGTTGCGGCGACGACTATGCCATCCATTGCTTCACCTCGCACCGCCGCCAGCGTGTGTGGGTGAACGTCCTCAAGGGATTCGAGGAACCCATGAGCGACCGGGTGGGGCGTCGCATCGCGGCGCTCAAGCCCGGTCATTACACCCGCATGGGGCCCGCCATCCGGCATGTGACCGGCGAGCTGGCCAAGCGTCCGAACCGGTATCGCCTGCTGCTGGTGCTTACCGACGGCAAGCCCAACGACACGGACTACTACGAGGGGCGCTACGGTATCGAGGACACCCGCAAGGCCGTGCTCGAGGCCCGCCAGCAGGAGGTGCGGGTGTTCGGGGTGACCATCGATCGGGAGGCCCGGCAGTACATCCCGCACCTGTTCGGCCGTGGCAGCTATGCCATCGTCAATCGCCCCGAACATCTGGCCATGGCGCTTCCGGGTATTTATCGTCAGATTATCGGCGTCTGAGCCGGTCCACCAGGGGAGGTTCCATGCAAGTGTCACGCGCCAGCATTGCCGTCGTCATCGGTCTGCTTGTCGCCCTGGCCGTGATCGCGCCTCTCGCCTGGCTGATCAACACCCGTGACTGGGGTGTGGCCCTGATGCTGCTCGTCCCCTTCATCGTCTACGGCCTCATCCGCCTCGCCCGTTCCCTCGCCCGCTGGGCCAACCCACCGGAAATGCCCACGCGCGATGATGGTTCCTGATTGTTTCACCGCGAATTGTTTAACCACGAAGCGCACGAAGAACACGAAGAAAAGAATATATCTCTCGCAAAGAGCGCCAAGCACGCAAAGAGAACAGATTCGTAGGGCGGGCCGTGCCCGCCGAACAGGTCCGGTTCGCTGCCCGGTGGCGCCCATGGGGCGCCCTATATTCAATGGATTTCTTTGCGGGCTTCGCGCCTTCGCGAGAGGAATGCTCCTTCCTTCGTGCGCTTCGTGGTTACCAAACAGCCCTTGATTTCAGCCGGCGAAGCGGGCCATCAGGTATCCCGAACCGATCACCGCCAGGGTTGCGATGGCCAACCCGACGAAAGTCCCCTTCCAGGCCGCTGTGGACGTGCGCAGGTTGAGGTACACCATCAGCACCTGATGGGCCTTGAAGCCGGTGCTCAGCAGGAGCAGCAGCGCTGACCACAGGGGCAGCGCCTGAAATCGGGCCTCGCCGCCAAGCTGCGCGGACAGCATCGACACCAGGGTCAGCCCCATGAGGACGGCCCAGGTGATCAGCAGACGGCGTGTACCGGGCAGGGCGTTGCGCATGGTCACCTCAACAGGTAGATCAGCGGATAGAGCAGGATCCAGATCAGGTCGACCATGTGCCAGAACGCCGTGGCGGTTTCCACGTTGACGTGGGAGATGCGCCACGCCACCAGTGCGAGCAGACCCAGGCCGAACAGCACATGGGCGAAATGGAACCCGGTGAGCAGGTAGTAGTAGGTAAAGAAGGTATTGGTCTCCGGCATCAGACCGGCGCCGAGCTTGTCCACATACTCGATCACCTTGACCACGCAGAACACCACCCCGAGCCCCAGCGCAGCCATCAGCCATTGCCGGCAGCGGCGCACCCGCCCCTCGGCGATGGCCCCCACCGCGAAGGCGGCGCAAAGTCCGCTGGTGAGCAGCACCATGGTGTTGATGCCGCCGAGCACCGGATCGAGCAGCTGTTGCGAAGCGTCGAAGACCTCGCGCTCGGCGGCCCGCTGCCAGGCGAACAGCCCGAAGAACGCTGCGAAGACCACCATCTCGCTGAGGATCAGCACCCACATCAGCGGGTTGCCGGGCAGGGCCGACAGGGGACCCCAGCCGTCCTCCTGCCGCGCCGGGCGGCGGTCCGGGGGGGCCGGGTCGGGCATGTCAGCCTTCCGCTTTGACCGGGGTGTGCTCGAACTCGGCGCGCACGGCGGGACGGGTCAGCTTCCATGCCACCCAGGAAAACAGGGCCGTGAGTAGGGTGGCCGTGATGATCAGCCCCCCGAGCAGCCCCACCAGCCCGGCCATCGGCTGGTCGGGATTGACGGCGGCTGCCGCGGCTTCATCGGGGAGCAGGGCGAAGGCCAGGGGCGTCATCGCGGCACCGCCCACGGTCGCCACGAAACCGAAGGCCATCAGGGCAAGAAAGGCCCGGCGGGCCCAGTGGCGGCGCCGCAGCAGGGCGACCGCCAGCCACAGGGTGAGCAGACCGCCGGCCATGAGAAGCCCCATGAGGGCGTGTCCGTGCTCCAGTACCCAGGCGACGCCCGCGATCAATCCGCCTGCCCCCCGGTCCGCGACGGCCACCGAGGGTACGTCCCCGGACAGGAACCGCGCACCCACAAACACCAGGGTTGCCACGGAGGCCAGAATGAAAACCCAGGCCAGCCCGGTGACCGCGGCGGAGCGCCCCGGCGCGGGTTCGGAGGGCAGCGGGGCGGGGGGGCGATGTGAATGCACGTCCATATCCGCCTCAATCATGCAGGGTGACCCGTGCCCCGCCGAACCACAGGCTGCGTGGTTCGTCGATGGGGCGGTTGTCCATCAGGCGATGGATGCCCACGCCGCACCGGCCGATGGCCCAGACCACCCAGGCGGTGATGATCAGGTAGCCGGACAGGTTCCAGGCCAGCAGCAGCCCCACGGCCAGCGCCGGCAGCCCCAGCCAGAAGGTGCGGATCTGGAACAGCAGGTGGCTGTCCACCCACGCGCCGACCCGGCCGCGCTTCAGGTGTGCGATCAGCACCCCGATGAATGCGGTGAACAGCATCATGATGCCGCCCAGAAAGAGGACGTAGACGGTCATGGCGACACCCTTTCCCCGCAGGCGTTCCGCCATGCTGGTGTCGGGTGCTTCGTTGTCGGCTGCGCGTGCGGCTTGCATGGGGACTGACCTCGCTCTGACTGCAGGGTGTGGGGCGTGATGGCCGATCACGCTGAAAACATAGCTCATGAATACATGTTCAGTATGTCAGGGGCAAGCCCGTTGCGAATTGTCCGGGATCAAGGCCATGCCGGTTCCCCGCCACGCGCCTGCAGGGCCATCTGGTTCTCGTACTCACGCAGTTTCTGCGCCAGGTAGGTGTCCCGGTCCATTTCCCGGAGCTGTTCCGGATGGCGTTCGGTGAGGTCGAACCAGTGGGCCAGGCGTGCCTCCAGGCGATCCGGGTCAGGTTCCCGGAGATAGGCCTTGAAGGCGAAGTAGAAGCGCACGGTGTTGCGTTCGATCAGGCCGCGTATCCCGCCCACATGGGTCGGCTCACCGTCCGTATTGTGGTCCTCCACGGTGAACCCGATGTGATCCCGGGCACCGAAGGCAAGGTAAATGCGCATAGCCATCCTGGCCAGTGCCCCATAGCCGATGGAGTAGTGCAGGTGCAGCAGGCTCCGGTGCTCGTCCAGTGCGACCGCCTGCAGATCCATGCGGAATTCCCTGATGCCCTGGGGACCCCGGTCGGCCCGTAGTCGAATGATTACGCGGTCCTTGTCCGGTTGATCCCGGTGAAAATCAAGGTGCATCTGCTCCGCCACCTCCGCGTCCTGGTAGCGCTTGCGGCCCATGTAGAGGGTCATGCGGGTGCCGTCGTCGGCCTCGTAATGGACGCAGGCCTTGACGTTGAGGTGCAGAATCAGAGTTTCGCACCAGGTCTCGACGTTCTCCAGGGCGGCGCCGAGCTCCGCGAGTGGAGCATCCACGATGGCATAAATGTCACCTTGGACCTCGCGCTCGCGCTCCACGGAGGTGAGATGGATCGGCTCTCCGAACGGGCTTGCCGCGATCGCCTCCAGAATCTCCGCCTGGTCGGGCAGCCGGTCGCCGTCACCATCCGCAGACACACCTCGTTCCGGCGGCAGGAGCAGCAAGAGAGCGGCCATACCGGTCACGAGCCGGACCAGCGGGTACTGATGTGTGCGGTGCAATGGCATGAGATCAGTGGCAAGTCTCAAGTCTCAAGTGGCAAGTGGCAAGGCGGGACTCTTCCGGTTTCGGCTTTGTCAGATCTCCTGGTCGCCTTTGACTTTCCTTGCCACTTGCCACTTGAGACTTGCCACTGAAGTTCACAGCGCCTGCCAACTCTGCAAACGCCGGGCCGCGTAGCGTGCCTGCTCGGTGTCGCCCGCGGCCCGGAGGTAGCGTTGATACAGACGCGCGGCGGCCACGCGGTCCTGCATGCTTTCATGAGCTATGCCCCGCAGGAACAGGGTGTTGGGGTTGCCGGGCAACTGCCGCTCGTACTGTTCGAAGTGCGCGAGCGCCGTGTCGGGGCGGTTCAGGGCCAGTTGGGTGATGCCGCTCAGGTGGATCGCCTGTCCCTCCTCCGGGTATGCCGCGCGGGCCCTGGCCAGATAGCCTTCCGCTTCCCGATGCCGGCCCAGCGCCGACTGGCACTTGGCCATGAGCACCAGGCCCGCATAGTCGTCCGGGACCTGTTCCAGGGCCGAACGGAAGCGCGTCTCTGCCTCCCTGTAATCCCGGCGGGCCATGGCGGCCTCTCCGGCCTGCATGTCCTTGATAGCCGGCCGGATGCGCCTGAGTTCGGCGGTGTTGTCCATGTAGCGCTCGCGCCCCACGTTGCGGCCCAGGGCCCCGGGATGATGTTCGCGGGCCTCGCGCTCTGCGGTCGCGAAGCGCTCGTCGCTCATGGGGTGGCTGGCGAACATGGCCTCCAGGGCGTTGGGCTGACGGTCCGAGAGGCCCCGCAGCATGTCCATCAGATCCACCATGCCCTGGGGATTCTGTCCGGCCTCCGCCATGTAGGTCAGCCCCAGGGAGTCTGCCTCGCGCTCGTTCTCGCGGCTGTAGTGGGCCAGCAGGGCGGTGGCGCCCACGGCGCTGATGGCGTAGACCAGATCCCGGTGGCCGGCCAGGCGGTCGGATTGGGCGGCGGCGATGCCGAGCCCGCCGACCACCATGGCAGCGAAGATGCCACGGGTCTGGCGCCGCGCGGTATGGCGGGCATTGACATGCCCCGTCTCGTGGCCCAGCAGCGCCGCCAGCGCGGCCTCGTCCTCCATCTCCACCAGGATGCCCCGGGTGCAGGCCATGGTGCCGCCGGGAAAGGTGTAGGCATTGACGTAGTTGGCATTGACCACATTGAAGCTGTAGGGCATGTGGGGACGGTGGGAGACCTCGGCCAGAGATGTACCCACGCCGCTCACGTAGTGGTGCAGGTCATCGTCACGCACTAGTCCGTAGTCATTGGAGAACTGATGGGGCGCGTACTGGCCGTCGATGGCGATCTCCTCGGACTCCGACATCAGGATGAGACGCCGTTCGCCGGTGATGGGATCCGTCGCGCAGCCGGTCAACTGGGGCACAGCAACGGCGCCCGATGTGGTGGCAGCCATGAGCCAGAGGAAGTCCCGCCGGGTCATGCGGCGCCGGAAGACTCGAAGGCCTGGATGCGTGTCCATGAGTATTGCTCCGGAGGTAAGCGGGGACATACCCGGAAAGACGGTCTGCAAACACCGTTGAGATGGCCGGACGTGCCGGGCGGGTGGATAGCCCGATGATAAGTACTGTATAGATCAGGAATGCCGTTGCGTCTTTCGGCGCCCTCCGGCACCGATGGCAGCATTTCTGAGCTTATCGCCTTTACAGCGCGTCCAGCACCTGGGCTAGCCGTGAGACCGCCACCACCTCGATACCCTTGATGGATTTGCGTGGGGCATTGCCGGCGGGGACGATGGCGCGAGTGTAGCCGTGCTTTGCGGCTTCGCGCAGGCGTTCCTCGCCGTTGGGCACCGGGCGGATCTCGCCGGCCAGGCCCACCTCGCCGAAGATTACCAGCTCCTGGGGGAGCGGGCGGTCCCGGAAGCTCGAAAGGGCGGCGGCCAGCATGGGCAGATCGGCGGCGGTCTCGGTCACGCGCACGCCGCCCACCACGTTGACGAACACGTCCTGGTCGAACAGCGCGATACCGCCGTGACGGTGCAGCACCGCCAGCAGCATGGTGAGCCGGTTCTGTTCCAGGCCCACGGTGATGCGCCGGGGCTGGGAGGCGTGGCTCTCAGATACCAGGGCCTGTACCTCGACCAGCAGGGGTCGGGTGCCTTCGCGGGTGACCATCACCACGCTGCCGGGAACCGGGTCCTCGTGGCGGGAGAGGAAAATGGCGGACGGGTTGCTGACGGGCTTGAGGCCGGTATCCACCATGGCGAACACGCCCAGCTCGTTCACCGCGCCGAAGCGGTTCTTCACCGCGCGCAGGACCCGGTAGCGCCCGCCCGGATCGCCCTCGAAATAGAGCACTGTGTCCACCATGTGTTCCAGCACCCGGGGTCCGGCCAGCTGGCCCTCCTTGGTCACGTGGCCCACGATGAACAGCGACGTGCCCGTCTGCTTGGCGAAGCGCACCAGTTGCGCGGCGGATTCGCGCACCTGGGCCACGGAGCCGGGGGCGGACTGCAGTTGCTCGGTGTACAGGGTCTGGATGGAATCCACCACCATGACGTCCGGGCGCGACTGCTGTGCATGCTGCAGGATGCGTTCGGCACAGGTTTCGGTGAGCAGCCGCAGGTCCTCGTAGGGCAGGCCCAGACGCCGGGCGCGCAGGCTCACCTGTTGAGGCGATTCCTCTCCGGTGACGTACAGTCCGGCCAGTGGCTTGCCGGGTCCGCCCTTGTCACCTGTCAGGATGGCGAGCGACTGCAACAGCAGCGTGGACTTGCCGATGCCCGGGTCGCCGCCGATGAGCACCACGGAGCCGTGCACCAGTCCGCCGCCCAGCACCCGGTCCAGTTCCGAAAGCCCGGTGCCGGTGCGCGGCTCGGCCTCCACCACCACATCGCCCAGGCGGCGGATCTTCGCCGCCTCGCCCGCGTAGCCCGCAAAGCGCGCGCTCGTGGCCGCCTGACCGTCCGGCGCGATGGTTTCCTCGAGCGTATTCCAGGCGCCGCAGTCGGCGCACTGGCCGCCCCACTTGGGATGAACGGCGCCGCAGGCGGTGCAGTGAAACCGGGTCTTTGCTCGGGCCATGGCAATCAGGGACCGCTCTGTCTGTCGGTGGAGGCCATCGAGGTCAGGCGCCGGCCGATCCGCGCGGCCTTCACGGCGTTATTCTTCACCTGCACGATCTCGATGGGGTAGCCGTCGATGAGTACGCTGGTGCTGGCCTCGGGGATGGTCTCCAGGTGCTCGATGATCAGTCCGTTCAGTGTGCGCGGCCCGTCGAGCCGGAAGTGAGCGCCGATCATGCGGTTGAGTTCCCGGATATGCACACCGCCGTCCACCACCCAGCTGCCGTCCTCCTGGGGCATCACGTCCGGGGACAATGCCGCAGGGTCGGTGGTGAACTCGCCGACGATCTCTTCGAGCAGGTCCTCCAGGGTGACGAGCCCCTGGATGTCCCCGTACTCGTCCACCACCAGCCCGATGCGCCGTCGCTCGCGCTGGAAGTTGAGCAGCTGGCGGTTCAACGCCGTGCCCTCGGGAATGAAGTAGGCGTCGCGCAGATTCTCGCGCAGGGTTTCCCGATTGAGTTCGCCCTGGTAGATCAGGGGCAGCACGTTGCGCACATGGATAAAGCCCTGTATCTGGTCGATGTTGCCGTGATAGACGGGCATGCGCGTGTAGCTGCCCATAAAGAGCTGTTGCTCGATGTCGTCCCAGTCGTCCTCCAGATCGAGACCCTGGATCTCGTGGCGCGGCACCATGATGTCCTCCACCGTGGCCTTTTCCAGGTCCAGGATGTTGATCAGCATCTTCTGGTGCTTGCTGGGAATCAGGCTGCCGGCCTCGTTGACCACGCTGCGCAGTTCATCGGAACTGAGGGCGTGATGGTCGATATCCCGGGTGCGCACGCCCAAGGCTCTGAGCAGGCCGTTGGCGATCAGGTTGATGACCCAGACCAGCGGATACAGGAGACGCAGCAGGGGGGTGTAGATCCGGGCGGCCGGGTAGGCGAAGCGCTCCGAATGCAGCGCGCCCAGGGTCTTGGGCGTGACCTCGGCGAACAGCAGCAGGGTCAGCGTCAGCAGCCCGGTGGCGATGGCGATGCCCACGTCGCCGTAGATGCGGTAACCCAGATAGGTGGCCAGCTGTGTGGCGAGAATATTGACGAAATTGTTGCCGAGCAGGATCAGGCCGATGAGCCGGTCGGGCTTTTCCAGCAGCCGCTGGGCCCGGCGTGCGCCCCGGTGTCCGGACTCGGCCATGTGCCGCATCCGGTAGCGGTTGAGCGCCATGAGCGCCGTTTCGGAGCCCGAAAAGAACGCCGAACACGCCAGCAACGCGACCAGGACGACGAACAATGCCGTAAGGGGGATGTCAGCCAAGAGGGAGCCGGGGGGCAATGGGCCAAGCGGACATTACATCGATTCGGTGTTCAAGATTCAAGATTCAAGATTCAAGATTCAAAGGGGTGGTCCAGCCAGCCACGGCGCGTCGTCCGGGCAGCCTTTCCCATTGAATCTTGAATCTTGAATCTTGAATTTTGAATTTTGAATCGCCCTTACCTCCCCAGCATCAGCTCAAGCACAAGCTTGCTGCCGAAGTAGGCCAGTGCCAGTGTCAGGAACCCGCCCAGGGTCCAGCGAACGGCGATACGCCCGCGCCAGCCGAATCGCCAGCGGCCGAACAGTACGCCCGCGAAAAGGCCCCAGGCGAAGATCGAGAGTACCGTCTTGTGGGCCACATGCTGACCGAAGAGATCATCCAGGAAGATGAACCCGGTGATCAGGCTGGCGCTCAGGAACAGGAATCCCAACCCGATGATCTGGAACAGGAGGCCTTCCATGATGGCCAGTGGCGGCAGGGCGCGGATGAATCCGCCGGGGTGGTGGTGATGCAGGTGATGATTCTGTACCGCCAGAAGGATGGCCTGAATGGCGCCAATGGCCAGCAGGCTGTAGGCCAGCAGGGACAACAGGATATGGATCTGCAGCCCCGGGGGCAGGGTGGTGGCCGTGCCGGGTCCGCTGAACGCCACCTCCAGAGCCAGGGCAACCGCCGCGAAGGGAAGCAGGACGATGCCCAGCAGTTCGAGCGGGTGGCGCAGACTCGCGACCAGCAGCAACAGGGCGATGAGCCAGGCCGCCAGGGACAGGGCATTGAAGAACCCCATATCGATGCCTGTGGCGGTAAACGCGTCCCCGTAAATGGCCACCGCATGCAGGACCACGGCCAATGACCAACCCGTGAGCAGGGGCACGCGCCCCACGGGCTGGGCGGCGCTGTAGGTGCCGCCCTGCCAGAGTCGCCTGGCCAGCAGGGCGCTGCCGCTCAGATAGAGCAGGATGGCGATCAGTGCGAAAATCGTGGGCATGGGTGCGAACGTTCCGGGTCAACTTGGGATGATTGCACAGGCGGGTCCGCGGTTGAAGCCCAGCCGGCATATTGGCGTCCGCTGTGCGCGGCGCGGCCCGCGGGGTGATTCCGGGCCCGTGCTTCCTTGTCATATAGTACCCCGGAGCATGGGCAACGCGCGTGCCGGTGCGGCGAGTGTCGAATTGCTCACAGTTGCCGGCGCGGGTGGGGAAGGACAGGCGGTGCACGTGCTAGTGTACTCCATCAAAATCCCGGTGGCGGGATATACGGTGTCCTCTGCACGAATGGGGAGTGGCTGATGCAGATCGAGATCCTGGGTTGCAGCGGCGGTATCGGCGGCGCGCATCGCACCACGGCTGTGCGTGTGGATGACGACATCCTGCTGGATTGCGGCACCGGTGTCGGCGACTTGGACGAGGCGGCCCTTGCCCGTATCCGTCACGTGTTCCTGAGCCATCCGCACATGGACCATGTGGCCTGCCTGCCCCTGCTGGTGGATACCCTGTTCAATCAGTTGCAGGACAGCCCGCTGATCGTGCACGCTGTGCCCGGTTGCCTGGACATCCTTCGCAGCGACATCTTCAACTGGCGCATCTGGCCGGACTTTCTGACGCTGCCCGATCGCGACCGTCCGGTGATGCGTTTCGAACCCATGGAGCCGGGTATGAGTCTGGAGGTGGACGGGCGGCGAATCGAGATGCTCCCGGTGCGGCACACGGTCCCCGCCGCCGGCTTTCGTATCGAGCAGGGCGGCGCGGCGTTCGCCTACAGCGGAGACTGCACCACCAACGATGAACTCTGGGCTGCCCTCAATGCCCACGACCGGCTGGATCTGCTGATGGTGGAATGCGCCTTTGGTGATGACGAGGAAGCCCTGGCCAGGCGTTCCGGGCACTATTGCCCGGGGCTTCTGGCGGCGGACCTGGAGAAGCTTGTCCACCGGCCGCGCATCGGCGTGACCCATTTCAAGCCCGGCGAGGAATCCCGGGTGCTGGAGGAACTCATGGCCCGGATGCCCGACCGGGAGCTGCATCGCCTCCGCAGCGGTGATGTTTTCCGGTTATAATCGGCCGCTGATCCGAATCCTGTCCATGGCGGCCGCGGCGCGGACCGCCGACCCGGTACGATCCCATGTTCGACAATCTCACCGAGCGCCTGCAAGGCACCGTCAAGCGTCTGCGCGGTCAGGCGCGCATCACCGAGGACAACGTCCAGGAGACCCTGCGCGAGGTGCGCATGGCCCTGCTGGAGGCCGATGTGGCCCTGCCGGTCGTGCGGGACTTCATTGCCCGGGTGAAGGAGAGGGCCCTGGGCCAGGAGGTGCTGGGCAGCCTCACGCCGGGCCAGGCGCTGGTCAAGATCGTCAGCGACGAGCTGATCGCCGTCATGGGACAGGCCAACGAGGCCCTGCAGCTCAACGTGCAGCCGCCGGCGGTTGTGCTCCTGGCCGGCCTGCAGGGCTCGGGCAAGACCACCACCGCCGCCAAGCTGGCGCGCCTGCTCAAGGAGCGCCACAAGAAGAATGTGGCGGTGGTCAGCTGTGACGTCTATCGTCCGGCGGCCATCCAGCAGCTGGAGACCCTGGCCGGCGAGGTGGGCGTGGGGTTCATGCCCAGCACGGCAGGCGAGGACCCGGTGACCATCGCCGGCCGTGCCCTGGATCAGGCCCGCAAGCAGTTTCTGGATGTGCTGATCGTCGACACCGCCGGTCGTCTGCACGTGGATGCGGACATGATGGCCGAGATCCAGCGTCTGCACACCGCAGTCTCGCCGGTGGAAACCCTGTTCGTGGTGGACAGCATGACGGGCCAGGATGCGGCCAATACCGCCAAGGCCTTCAACGACGCCCTGCCGCTCACCGGCGTCGTGCTTACCAAGGCCGATGGTGACGCCCGGGGCGGCGCGGCGCTTTCCGTGCGCCATATCACCGGCAAGCCCATCAAGTTTCTGGGCATGGGTGAGAAGACCGGCGCGCTGGAGCCCTTTCACCCGGAGCGCGTGGCCTCCCGGATCCTGGGCATGGGGGACGTGCTCAGCCTGGTGGAGGAGACCACCCGGCAGGTGGACCAGACCAAGGCGGCCAAGCTCGCCCGGAAGCTCAAGACCGGCAAAGGCTTTAATCTCGAGGACCTCCGTGAGCAGCTCTCCCAGATGCAGAAGATGGGCGGCATGGCCTCGCTCATGGACAAGCTGCCGGGCATGGGTCAGATTCCCGAGGCGGCCAAGGGGCAGGCCAGCGACAGGGAGGTGGGCCGCATGATCGCCATCATCAACTCCATGACCCCGGGCGAGCGGCGCCATCCGGACCTGATCAAGGGCTCGCGCAAGCGCCGAATCGCCGCCGGCTCCGGGACCCAGGTCCAGGACGTGAACCGCCTGCTCAAGCAACACATGCAGATGAGCAAGGCCATGAAGCAGTTCTCCAAGGGGGGCATGGGCAAGATGATGCGCGCCATGAAGGGCCGCTTGCCCGGGGGCGGGGGTCTGCCGTTCTAGGTCGGATCCACGATTCAAGATTCAAGATTCAAAGATGAGAACCGGGGGACGGAGACCCGGTATCCACGGTGGCCACGGTGGCCGGAGTCGTCCCCAACTTGTCTCGCGCATCTTGTATCTTGCCTCTCCAATCTGTATATTTGCGCGTTTCTCCGGGGGCCTGCGGCCCCGTGATTGTCAGACAATCCAAGGCAAAAACCGATGGTAACGATTCGACTCGCCCGTGGCGGTGCCAAGAAGGTGCCCTTCTACCACATCGTGGTCACCGATTCCCGCCGCCCGCGGGACAGCGGTTACATCGAGCGGCTGGGCTATTTCAACCCCGTGGCCCGGGGCCAGGAAGTGCGCCTGCACCTGGACAGCGAGCGCATGGAGCACTGGCTCTCCAAGGGCGCCAGGACCTCCGAGCGCGCCGCCAAGCTGCTGGCTGAATTCAAGAAGCAGCACCAGGCCTGAGGCCTGGTCGGCGCGGACGCCCGGCATGGAGCGCCGCCGCATCGTGTTGGGCCGGATCTCCGGCCTGTTTGGCGTCCAGGGCTGGGTCAAGGTGTTCTCCGATACCCGGCCCCGCGACGAGATTGCCCGCTATCGCTCCGTCCAGCTTGGCCAGGGCGAGCAGTGGCGGGAAGCCGGCGTCGAGGCCGGCAGGGCCCACGGAAAGGGTGTGATCATGAAGTTCCAGGGGTGCGATAACCGTGACGCGGCCGCCGCCCTGATCGGTCAGGAGATCGCCGTATGGCGTGACCAGTTGGCCGCGCTGCCGGACGGCGAGTACTACTGGGCCGATCTGCTGGGCCTGGAGGTAGTTACCGTGGACGGTGTGCACCTCGGCGTGGTGGGTGACATGCTGGAAACCGGCGCCAACGACGTGATCGTGGTGAACGGTGACCGGGAACGACTGATCCCTTATGTGCCCGGCGACGTGGTGCGCAATGTGGATCTTGAGGCGCGGACCATCACGGTGGACTGGGATCCGGAGTTCCAGTAGCTCTCGCCAGGACACATGATGCGCATCGATGTGGTGACACTCTTCCCGGAACTGGTGAACTGCGTCGCCGGATGCGGGGTCACAGGACGGGCGGTGGAGCGGGGCCAGCTGGCGCTGCACTGCTGGAACCCCCGGGACTACACCGAGGATCGGCACCGCACGGTGGATGACCGTCCCTACGGTGGCGGCCCCGGCATGGTCATGAAGGTGGAGCCGTTGCGGCGGGCGATTCACGAGGCCCGGGCGGCGGGCAGTGAACGGCCCCGGGTGGTGTACCTGAGCCCCCAGGGACGCAGGCTCGACCAGGATGCCATACGGCATCTGGCCTCGGTGCCCAGGCTGATGCTGATCGCCGGGCGCTACGAAGGCATCGACGAGCGCCTGGTGGAGCTGGAAGTGGATGAGGAGTGGTCCATCGGTGACTATGTCCTCTCCGGCGGCGAACTGGCCGCCATGGTGGTGATCGACGCCTGTACCCGCTTGTTGCCGGGTGTGCTGGGCGACGAGGATTCGGCACAGCAGGATTCGTTCATGACCGGCCTGCTGGACTGTCCGCACTACACGCGACCGGAGATCATCGACGGACGCGGCGTGCCGGAAGTGCTGCTCGGCGGGCACCATGCCGAGATCGAGCGCTGGCGGCGCAAGCAGGCCCTGGGGCGAACCTGGCAACGGCGCCCGGACCTGTTGAAGAAGATGCATTTGAGCGAGGCGGATGAACGCCTCTTGGATGAATACCGGCGCGAGCACGCGGACGACGCGGGTCGCGGCAAGCAGTGACTGACAGGGGTTCAAACCATGAGCAACATCATTGAGCAGCTGGAAGCGGAGCAGATGAACCGCGAGGTGCCTGACTTCACCCCCGGTGACACCGTGGTGGTGCAGGTGAAGG
>SKOF01000016.1 GCA_007120155.1 Thioalkalivibrio sp.
GAGCGCACGCGCTGGACCTTCTCCCAGCGGGGCATCCTGGAGCTGACCCACAACTGGGGCACCGAACGGGATCCGGATTTTCATTACCATGACGGCAACAGCGAGCCCCAGGGCTTCGGCCACATCTGTTTCGCCGTTCCGGACCTGGACGCGGCGGTGCGCTGGCTGGACGCGAACGAGGTGCCCTTCGTGAAGCGCCCGGAAGACGGAGCCCTCAAGGACGTCGCCTTCGTCACCGATCCGGACGGTTACTGGATCGAGATCCTGGAGCCGGCCCGGCTGGGGGGGCTGGGGCGCACTTGAAGTGGGAAGTATGAATTGGGAAGTGGGAACTGGACCTGCGGCCCAGCATGCCGCTCGCCGTGAATGCGCCGATTTGCCCGCGTACCCCACTACGTGGACATCGGCGACCGCACAACGGGCTGAAACATGGAACGACAGGCCTGACGTACAATGCACTTCATGAACCGGTTCCTGGCTGTCCTGATGGTCCTTCCGGCCTTGCTGCTGGCGGCCTGCACCCGCGAGCTGCCGCCGCCCGAAGAGCAGATCCGCACGCTGGTGACCGAGGCGCGCGAGGCGGCCGAGGCACGGGACCTTTCCGCGCTGCGCGGCCTGATCGCCGACGACTACCGCGATGCCCGGGGCCGGGACAAGGCCGATCTGGTCAACATCCTGCGGCTCGTGTTCCTGCGCCACCAGTCCGTGCACCTGCTCACCCGGGTGCACGATGTGCGCTTTCCGGAACCGGGCCGGGCGTCTCTGACCGTCTACGTGGCCATGGCCGGGCGGCCATTTCCCGAGCAGGACATCGGCCTGATACGCGCCGACCTGCACAGGTTCGACGTGACGTTGCGTGAATCGGGCGGCGGACGTTGGCAGGCGGAGGATATCCACTGGCGCCGGCCCGATCGCAGCGACTGGCCATTCTGAGCGAGATCCCATGACATCCCGAGTGCAGACGGTGGCCGTGCTGGGTGCGAGTCCGAGACCCGGGCGTTTCTCCCACCAGGCCGTGCTGGCCCTGAGCCGCCGGGGGCACCGGGTTATTCCGGTGCACCCGCGCCCCGGCGAGATCGGCGGATGGCCCGTGGTCACGCGCCTCGAGGCGGTCCCCGCGCCGGTGGATACCCTGACCCTGTATCTCGGCCCGCAGCGCAGTCAGGCGGTGACACAGGCGATCGTGGCCCTTGCGCCGGGACGGGTGATTCTCAACCCGGGGACCGAATCCCCGGAGCTGGAGGCCGAACTGGACCGGGCCGGTATTCCCTGGGTCCACGACTGCACCCTGCGCATGCTGGACGGCGGGCGCTTTTGAGACGGGGCGGCTGATGGGCGGCTGGTGGCGTGAGGACAACGCCCTGTGGGCGTTGTTTATCAGCGCGTTCGTGTCCAGCACTCTGCTGCCCGGCTCCTCCGAAGCGGTGCTGGCGGCGGCGGCCCTGAGCGGCTTCTCTCCCTGGCGCCTGTTGTGGGTGGCGACGCTGGGCAACACCCTGGGCGGCCTCACCAACTGGTGGATCGGGTGGTGGATTGCCACGCGCTATCCGGCCGGCCGTCTGGTCAGGCCGGCACAGGAAAAGGCCCTGATGCGGGTACGACGCTTCGGCTGGCCGGTGCTGTTGCTGTCCTGGTTGCCGGTGATCGGCGACCCCCTGTGCGTGGCGGCCGGCTGGCTGCGCGTCAACATCTGGCTGAGCCTGCTGGCCATCGCGGTCGGCAAGGCGGCCCGCTATGCGCTGCTGCTGTGGCTGATCCCGGTGAGCGGTTAGAGCATGGATTCGCGAAGGTATGCGCGAACGAAATCGCGATCATCAGAACACCTTGCGACTTGCGCGGTCCGGCTTCAGATTGCGTCTGTTTCGATTTGAGTGCATTCCCGGGCCCCGCCTGGCCATGTGCTAAAATGGCACACTCATTCCTTCCAGGGGACCGCATGTCATGGGTCTTCCCCTTCTCTCTGCCTACAGCCTGCGGACCGCCCTTCTTGGTTTTGTGATCCTGCCCCTGCTGGGGGTGACGCTGGTGGTGGGAGCATCCGGGCTGCGCGCCGTGGAAGCCCGCATGGAGGCGCGCCTGCAGGAGGACATCGAGCTGGTGGCCCGCGCGATTCGGCTGCCGTTGAGTCGCTCCCTGGAACGGGGCGAACGCGGCGGTGTGCAACAGGCCCTGGACTCCGCCTTTCGCATTGATCAGGTGTACGGCGCCTATGTCTACGATGCCCGGGGCGATCTGGTGGCCGCCAGCGGGCCCCGCGGACCGTCCATGGTGATCCGCCGCGAGGCCCGGGATATCACCGCCGGCGGGACCCAGGGCCTGTACGAGGAGCGCGCCGGCAATCCCGTCTATTCCTTCTTCATGCCGCTGTCCGATGCGGGCGGGCGGATCAACGGCCTCCTGCAGGTGACCCGTCATCGCGCGGACTTCCAGGATGACCTGGCGGACCTGCGCACCGAGGCGCTGGTGGTGCTGGGTGCGCTCATGCTCCTGTTCCTGGGCGTGGTGACCCTGGGGCATCACCGGGCCGTGGGCCGGCACGTGAGCCAGATGGTCGACGCCATGGCCCGCGTGGGCCGGGGTGACCGCGATTTCCGGGTCACACCCGCGGGCCCCCACGAGCTGCGCACGCTCGCCAAGGCCATGAACGCCATGCTCGACAGCACCGGCCGTTCCGAGGCGGCCCTCGCCCGGCAGCGCGCCGAACAGCAGGCGCTGGAGACGCGTTTGCGCGAGTCCGAGAAGATGGCGGCCATCGGACAGCTGGCCGCGGGTGTGGCCCATGAGCTGGGGTCGCCGCTGGGGGTCATCGACGGCAAGGCCCAGCGGGCCCGGCGGCGGTTGCCCGAATCCGACGAACTGCACGGGGTGCTGGGCGAGATCCGCAGCGAGGTATCACGCATGAGCCGCATCGTGCGCCAGCTCATGGATTTCGGCCGGCGCAACCCCCTGCACCCACGGCCGGAGTCGGTACCGGCGCTGGCGCGGGCCGTGGCCGGGCGGGAGGCCGGCACGAAGGGACACATCACCCTCGAACTCGAGGGTGCCGATGACCTGGAGGCGGTGGCCCTGGACCGCCCGCGCCTGGAGCAGGCCCTGGGCAATCTCCTCCAGAATGCGCTGCAGGCGGCCCGCTCTCGCGTGCGCGTAAGCTGGGCGCTGGCGCATGATCGGCTGCGCCTGGTGGTGGAGGACGACGGCCCGGGCATTGATCCCGCCATCCGGGACCGGCTGTTCGAGCCGTTCTTCACCACCAAGTCGGTGGGTGACGGCACCGGGTTGGGCCTGTCGGTGGCGCATGCGGCGGTCAAGGATCACGGCGGTGAACTGCGCGTGGACGACAGCCCCCTGGGCGGTGCCCGCTTCACACTGGATCTGCCCCGGGGGAGCCACCATGAATGAAGGGGTGACCCGCGCCGACATTCTGGTGGTCGAGGACGATGCCGGCCATCGGGCCCTGCTGCACGACGAACTCAGCGACGCGGGTCATGCCGTGAGCGCCGTGGCCGATGCCGAGGTGGCCATCTCGCAGCTGGATGCGCGGCGCTTTGACCTGGTGCTCAGCGATCTGCGTCTGCCGGGCGCCGGTGGCATGGACCTGCTGGCCCATTGCCGGCGCATGGCTGCCGCGCCCGGGTTCATCATCATCACTGCCTTCGGCACCATCCCCCAGGCAGTGCAGGCGCTACGCCAGGGGGCCGACGATTTTCTCACCAAGCCGGTGGATCTGGACCACCTGGTCCTGGCGGTGGAGCGGGTGCTGCGCAATCGCAGCCTGCAGGCGGAGGTGGCCCGCTACCGGGCATTGCTCAAGCGCACGGACTTTCACGGGCTGATCGGCTCAAGTCCGCCCATGCTGGCCCTGTTCGAAGCCATACGCCGCATCGCCCGCGCGCCGGGGCCGGTGCTCATTACCGGGGAGTCCGGTACCGGCAAGGAACTGGTGGCGCGGGCGCTGCATGCCGAGAGCGAGCGGGCCGGGCGCCCGTTCGTGGCCATCAACTGCGCCGGCATTCCCACGGAACTGCTGGAATCGGAACTGTTCGGCCATGCGGCGGGCGCCTTCAGCGGCGCCACCGGGGCGCGAAAGGGCCTGTTCGCCGAGGCGCATGGCGGCAGCCTGCTGCTGGACGAGATCGGCGAAATGCCGCCCGCTATGCAGGCCAAGCTGCTGCGTCTGCTTCAGGACGGGTGCGTGCGTCCGGTGGGGAGCAACCGGGAGGAGGCTGCGGACGTGCGGATTCTGGCGGCCACCAACCGGGATCTGGCGCCCATGATCCGGGACGGCAGCTTTCGCGAGGACCTCTTCTACCGCCTGGAAACGTTCCACATCACCGTGCCGCCCTTGCGGGAGCGTGGCGAGGACGTGGAACGACTGGTCCTTGCGTTTCTCGAGCGGGCCGCCGCCGCCACGGACCGGGACATCCGCGGGATCACCCCGGAGGCCCTGCGTCGCCTGCGCCGCTACGACTATCCCGGCAATGTGCGCGAGTTGTCCAGCGTGCTGGAACGGGCGGTGACATTCTGCCGCGACGATGAAATCGGGGAGGCGGATCTCCCGGAGCGGGTGCTCGCGGGTCCCGTGTCCGCCGCCGGCGCGGCGAGCCTGTGGGGCGACCAGCAGGCACTGCCGACGCTGGCCCAGGTGGAGGATCACTATATACGCCACGTGCTGGAGCGCGTGGAGGGAAACAAGCGCCAGGCCGCAAAGCTGCTGGGGATCGGCCGGCGCACCCTGTATCGTCGGCTCGGGGAGGACTGACACGGGTCACGCCGACCCATGTGTCATTCTGACACGACTCCCTCGCCCGCTCACCCCGGAGCGGCTCCGGAAATTCTTCAAGGAATCAGGCCACTTGGCGATATCCAACCACCGTTCTGCCGACTGGCACGGTGCTTGTATAGACGAAGGGGAACATTCACCACACAGATCCGGAGGATCCTTATGACCCGCCATTTCCGTAAACTACCCCTTACCGTCGTCCTGGCCGCCCTGTTCGGCCTCTCCGGGGCCGCCATTGCCCAGGGCCAGCCCCCTGCCGGCCAGGAAAGCGCGCCCCCGCAGGGTCAGCCCCCGGGCGGCATGGACCAGCAGCAGCCCGGCGCCCAGATCGATCCTCAGACCCTGGATGCGTTCGTGGACGCGTTCGTGGCCGTCCAGCACATCCGCGAGGACTTTGCCGAGCGCCTGCAGGGCGTGAACGACGAGACCGAGGCCCAGGCCATGCAGCAGGAGGCCCAGGAAGAGATGATCAGCGCCGTGGAAGAGAACGGTCTGAACGTGGAGGAGTACAACCAAGTGGCCATGGCGCTGCAGTCCGACCCTGCCATGATGCAGCAGGTTCAGCAGATGGCCGAAGAGCGCATGTAGGCCC
>SKOF01000502.1 GCA_007120155.1 Thioalkalivibrio sp.
CACCGCCTCGGCGCTGTCGTGCCAGGTGTTGTCGAGACTGGAGGAGATCAGGGCCTCGGGCAGTTCGGGTACCGGGGCGCGCCGGGCCAGCGCCGCTTCCACCCGTTCCCGGTGCTCGTCCAGGATGGCCTGGGTGCGGAGCGTGAAATAGTGCTCGGGGAAGGGCGGGTAGCCGTCGATGGCCCCCGCCGCGAAGCGTCTGACCTCCCGCTTGTATTCCTTGAGCAGCGAGATGATGTCGTACTCCGGGTGCCCCTGGAAGAACACGAGGCGCAGGCCGTCCTCGCTCACGGCAAGATGCGGTCCCGCGACTTCGCTTTCCGCCAGCACCTTGAGTCCCTGGCCCTCAAACTGGCTGCGATGGATCTGGTTGAAGCGGGAGTGGGGCACGTCGAAGCGGGTGTTCACCCCGGACACCAGCGGATGGCGGCGGTCCAGCACCCGGTGCGGATAGACCCCCCAGCGCTTGAAGCCCAGCGGTTGGCGCTTCTGGCCGTAGCGGAACTGCATGACCGCATGGGTGGCGAGACAGGAGCACAGGGTCGAGGTGACATTCTCGCAGGCCCAGTCGATCACCTGGATCAGCGGCTCCCAGAAGGGCTCCAGGGACAGATCGCTCTCGGTAACGTTGGCGCCGGTGATGATGAGCGCATCGAGGCCGTCGCGCTTGATCTGGTCGAAGGTTTCGTAATAGCGCGCCACGTGGGCGCGCCCTTCCTCTCCCCGGGGCAGCGCATCCAAGGTGAACGGGTGCATGTAGAACTGGGCGATCTGGTTGCTCTGGCCCACCAGCCTGAAAAACTGGCGCTCCGTGGCCCGCAGCGCCGCGTCGGGCATCATGTTCAGCAGGCCGACGTGCAGCTCACGGATCTCCTGCTGCAGTGCCGTGTTTCCGGACAGCACGGTCTCCCCCTCCTCGGCGAGGCGTGCGAAGGTGGGCAGAGCTGTATGGGCGACGAGAGGCATTTTTGAAGTGGGAAGTCTGAATTGGGAAGTGGGAATGGGGTTGATTCTAATCTTTTCGTTCCGACTTCCCAATTCCCACTTCGTACTTATCTCTCCAGGGCGTCTTCCACCAGCGCCAGGAAGTCCTCCTCGGTGTGCACCTTCGCCAGTTCATCCGTGGTGACGGTGTAGCCGTATTCCCGGGCGATGGCCTCGTAGCGGGGGATGCGGGACCGGAACAGGCGCGGGAACATCCAGCGCACGAAGTCGTCCGGGTCGATCTGCGCCACGTACTCGATGCTGCAGGTCTGCTGGTATTCGCGCAGCTGCGAATCCAGGAAATCCTCCCGGTAATAGAGCGGCTTGGGGCTCGATTCGGCGCGCTGTATCAGCGCCTGCTCGTCGGCGTGGCTGGCCTTGATATAGAGCATCAGCGTGTGGTCGGCCAGCATTTGCAGGGTGTCCGGATCGTCCAGTTCGCATACGCTGCCGCCCACGTCGTTCACGAAATGCTCATAGCCGTAGATCGTGCGTGCCTTGCCGATGAACTCCGGCACGTCGCGCATGGCCGCCACTTCAGCGGCGTGATGCAGTGCCTGGCGGCGTTTGAACTCCGTCAGCGGCAGGCCCCCGGCTTCGGGATTGCCCAGCTTGCCCAGGAAGCTGGATACCGGCTGGAGGTTGTCGACGGTGATGTTGTTGAGAATGTAGATGGAGTCCGAACGCAGCAACTCTTTCAGGAAGGGCACCTGCATGGCCTGGTGCTTGATGTTGTCCAGGATGGGCTCGTCGAGGTACCGGGTGCCGATGCGGTAATCCCCGGAATAGTGGAACCAGTGCCTGCGGCGAAGCAGGTTGGCGAGGCGGGTCTTGCCCACGCCGGACATGCCCATCAGGGTGATGCTCTTGTGCGGCCAGTCGCGGAATTCCTGGCGGGTGAGTTTCACGTCGCACTCCGGGTGATTTAAACGGATCTGTATTGTAAGAGATTGTCAGTGGTCAGTCGTCAGTTGGAAAGGCAGGTTCTGCTTACAACTGACCACTGATAACGGACAACCGCTCAATCAGTATGTCCTGGTAGTTGCGGATTCGCCTCACGTACTCTACCGGCTCGCTGCCCCGCGCATAACCGTAGCGCAGACGGCGGTGGTAGCGGGGCTGGGCGAGCAGGGGCAGCACTTCGCGGAACTCCACCCAGGTGTCCGGGTCGTGTCCCAGTTCCCGGGCGAGCCCGCGCGCGTCGAACACATGGCCCATGCCCACGTTGTAGGCTGCCAGTGCGATCCATGTGCGGTCCGGCTCCTGAATGGAATCGGGGAGGCGCTCGCGTAGCGCCGCCAGGTAGCGGGCGCCGCCCCGGATGCTCTGGGCCGGATCCAGGCGGTCATTGACGTTCAGCTCGCCGGCGGTGAGCTGAGTAAGCATCATCATGCCGCGCACGCCGGTGGGGCTGCGTGCCGTCGGGTCCCAGTGCGACTCCTGGTAGGCCTGTGCGGCCAGCAGGGTCCAGTCCAGATCATACTCGGCGGCGGCCTCCTCGAAGAGCGGGCGGAACCGGGGCAGCAGGGAGTCAATGCGCCGGCGGAAGCGGGCAAGGTCCACGTAATCGAAGATCTCCACGTGTCCGTAGTAGCGGCCCCGCAGGATGGCCAGGAGCCCGTTGTCCTCCAGGCCCGCGAACCAGCGGTTGAGCTCGCGCTGCAGACCCCGAGAGTCCGGCGGCAGCATCCAGGCCAGTGATTCCTCCTCGGTGAGCGGCATGATGACCTCCAGTTCCGGAAAATAGCGACGGTTGATGGCCACGATGTTGGAGTCCGCGACCGCGCAATCCACCTCGCGCCGCCACACCTTTTCCAGGATCTGCTCCGTGGTCAGATCGGCGCGGGCCTCCCAGGTGAGCCCGGGCACCTGCGCGCGCAGTTCCTCGAGGCGCTCCACGTAGCTGCTGGAGGCGGTTACCATGAGTTGCACATCGGCCAGGTCGTTCAGGGACTCCGGTTCGACGCCTCCCCGGCGGCATACCAACTGCTGCTGGACCTGGAAGTAGCCGGGGCCGAAGGCGAAGCGCCCGTCGCGGCCGGGGGTATGGGTCAGCCCGGCGGCGGCCAGGTCCCCCTTGCCCTCGTCCAGGGCCCGGATCACGTCGTCGACGCTGTCCAGCAGCACGAAACGGGCCCGTACACCCAGATGGTCGGCAAAGGCGCTCACCAGGTCGTACTCGAAGCCGGCCTCGCCGTCGCGCCCGAAGAAATAGGTGGTCGGCGCGTTGCGGGTAAGTACAATCAGTTCACCGCGTTCGGCGATGGCTTCCATCTCTGCGGAGGGCGCCGGTTCACCACAGGCCGCAAGCCCCAGGCAAAGCGCCAGGCCCGGTGCGAGTCGCGTCGTCAACGTATCCGGCATGATGCAATTCCCGTTTCTGCTTGTTATCCGGTCGCCGGATGCATCCGGGCCGGGCGGGCTGCGGGGTGATGAAACTGCAAGGTATGATTGACTATTATGCGTGGAAAACGGTCCCGGCCGACACCCAGGGCGATCCGCAGCCTGTGAACGACTCTTTCGCCAACTCAAGTGCGCGCATGCATCGCTTCCTGCTGTGGTTCCGGGATCCGGGGATGGAACGCGACTACCAGATCGAAACCGCCGTCATCCAGCGGGACCAGGCGCGGGCAGCCCTGGTGGTGGGCGTTCTGCTCTACGGAGTCCACGGCTGGATGGATATGTGGTTGCAGGGCGATCACCAGCCCCACTTCTGGTATGTCCGTGCCCTGGTTATGGCTGCCGGGCTGGCCGCATTGCTGTCGACCTTCCGCGCGTCCTTCGTGCAGGCGGGCAGGCGAATCCTGACCTGGACCGCCCTGGTGCCCGGCATCGGCCTGGTTGTCATGATGGCCTCCCTGTCCGGTTCGTCGTTCATGGAGTACCTGGCGGGCCTGATGTTGGTGACGATCTGGACTTTCCTGTTCATCGGCCTGTCCTTCATTCGTGCGCTGGCCGTCAATTCGCTGGTGCTGGCCGTTTTCAACGGGCTGTTCATTGCTGGTCTTCAGTCCATGGGCGAATCCGTGGCCAGGTACAATTTCTACCTGCTCTCCACCGTGCTGATCTGCGGCATCTCCGCCTACGCGCTGGAGCGCCAGCGCCGGCAGCTGTATCTTCGCCGCAAGGAGCTGGAGGCGGAACGCAACCGGCATCGGGACCAGGCCCTGCATGACCATCTGACCAATCTGCCCAACCGCTACCAGATGGAACAGCGGCTGGACCAGGCCATGGCCCGGGCGCGCCGGCACGGACTGCTCGGGGCCGGGCTTTTCATCGATCTGGACAACTTCAAGCCGGTCAACGACCTTCACGGTCATGAAGCGGGTGACCGCGTGCTGCGCCAGGTCGCTCGGCGCCTGCAAGGCTGTGTGCGCGAAAGCGACACCGTTGCCCGCATGGGCGGGGACGAGTTCTTCGTGCTGCTCGAGGACCTCAGCAGCGCCGAGCGGATCCGCGAAGTGGCACTGCGTATCATCGAAGTCCTGTCCACACCGATCCCCATCGACGAGTCCAGGTCGGACGGCGCCCGTGCCCTGCTGGGGGCGAGCATCGGCGTGTGCGAGTTCCCGGAACTTGCCGACACGCCCGAAGAGGCGATCAATCATGCCGACCGGGCCATGTACGAGGTCAAGCGTGCCGGCCGCAACGGCTACTGTTTCTACGGGCCCTCGGGCCCCGGCAAGGTGATTCACCCGCACGTTGTTGCGGTGGAGAACATCCCCGTGGCGTAGAATGGCCCGTTCGTTCATGCCCATTGTCTGTTCATGCCCCTGTTGACCCTGCGTGATGTGGTCCTGAGTTACGGCGACGCGCCGTTGCTGGATCGCGTGAATCTGTCCATCGAAAACGGTGAGCGCCTGTGCCTGGTGGGGCGCAATGGCGCCGGCAAGTCCACCCTGATGCGCGTGCTTGCGGGCGAGGTTCATGCGGACAGCGGCGAGTTGGTGCATGCGGACGGGCTGCGGGTGGCCATGCTTGAGCAGGCGGTGCCCGCAGGGACCCGGGGCAGCGTGTTCGACGTGGTGGCCGAAGGCCTGGGCGCCACGGGAGAGCGGGTGCGCCGCTATCACCGGGCGGTGCATGCGCTTGCCGAACGGCCGGCGGATGCCGGCGCCATGGCGGAGCTGGAACGTGCCCAGCAGTCGTTGGAGGCCGACGACGGCTGGAGCCTGGAGCAGCGGGTAGAGACGGTGATCTCCCGGCTCGACCTGCCCGCCGATGCGGACTTCCGGGCCCTCTCCGGCGGGCTCAAGCGCCGCGTGCTGCTGGCCCGGGCCCTGGTCACCGAGCCGGGCCTGTTGCTGCTGGACGAACCCACCAATCACCTGGGCATCGAGGCCATCGACTGGCTGGAGTCGTTTCTCCTGGGGTTCGGTGG
>SKOF01000311.1 GCA_007120155.1 Thioalkalivibrio sp.
CAGCGTGTCGACGTACGCCTGGGCGATCAATGGTGTCTCCTCCGACGGTTTCAGAACCACCGCGTTGCCCGCCACCAACGCCGGCAATACCAGCCACTGCGGCATCGACATCGGGTAATTCCACGGGCTGATCGCCGCGCAGACGCCGAAGGGTTCGTAGTAGAGGGTCGAACGTGTGTTGGCGTCCTCGAGCGTGCGCGGCTGCAACGCGCCGACCATCTCGTCAACCTTGCCCAGGATGCCTTTGCCGCAGAACCGAACCTCGCCGATGCCGCGCTTCAACGGCTTGCCCATCTCGCGACTAAGCAGCTGCCCCAGTTCCTCGGCACGCTCGTCGAGCCGCTCCGCCGCCCGCCCAAGCAGTTGGGCCCGCTCCTCCAGGGATTGGTCACGCCAGCCGAGCGCCGCGCGGTGCGCACGGACGACGGTCTCGCCGATTTCTTCCGGGCTGCTCACCGGAACCTCACCAACGACTTCCCCGTTGGCAGGGTTGAAGGACTTCAGCATTTCTCTCATCAAATTTCCCCCATCAGTGGAGCCCGAGGTCACAGGAGTTCAGGATCAGAGTCACGTAGTGGCTTGACCAACCACTGAGTTTCCACTCTGACCCCGAATATCCTGACGGCCAGCGTACCCGGCGCACGACCGAGCGCAGCGGAGTTGGGCGTCCGAGTTAACGCTATGGTTAGGCCCTTTTCGCATTTCTAGACAAGCTCATGTGAATCAAGGCAACTCTGCTTCCTGATGGATCCGTTCTTTCTTCAATAGCGTACGGCTCAAAGCTCATGCTCGCATATAGCAAGAGTGCGGGTGTGTTATCGTTGAACACAGAAATTCTGACTTCATCCACAGCGTACTTATCAAAAGCCTTTGCGATCATGTGAGATATGAGCCTTCGCCCATAGCCTTTGCCGCGTTCCGTGCCCCCAACTACCACGTTACCAATAAACGTCGATTTTGGTGCCTCCACATTGTATAAGTTGGCAAAGCCGATCACTTCACCACCTTCAACAAGGACCGTAAGTTCCTTTCTGGTTTCCGCTAGCACCCGAAGCTGATCAACCGTGAAAGGATGCAGCCCCTTCGGGTAGACATAAAACAACTCGTCCTGAGTAGGGACCAGGCTGACAACCGCCTCGAAATCTGATTCATTTGCCTCACGTATCTCCATGCTTGGTCCTTCTGCGCCTAACGTAGGTGAGCCGCGGCCGTCAGGCCGACGGCTCCCTCGACATGTCAGCCTCGATCACCAGATTGTACTGATGGAACTGAGTGTTACGCACCCACCCCAGCGACTCGTACAGCGCCTGCGCCGGTCGGTTGTCGATTGCGGTGGCAAGCGAGATCCGAACAGCCCCCGCAGCATGTGCAAAGTCCGCCGCCGCACGCAAAAGCGCCTGCCCGACACCTTTTCGGCGCTGCGCGGAAGACACAAAAAGATCATTCAGAATAAACACCGGCGCGACGGCCACCGATGAAAAGCCAGGAAATAGCTGCGTGAAGCCAGCCAACACACCAGTTGGCATCTCCGCAACCAGCACGACAGAATCACTCCGTTCCATGCGATCAGCCATAAACCGATGCGCGGCGGCCAGATCCGCAGCTTGTCCATAGAACACGCGGTACTGGTCAAAAAGACCAGCGACCTCTTCAAGGTCTTCGGGAACAGCGCGCCGAACGTGGATCACGAAGTAACTCCCCTTCCTCTTTGGGGTCAACGTAGAAGTCACCGGCGCTGCGCGGCTTTATCGCGTAGTGTCCGTGTGGACTGCCGGGTTAGAAACCTATTTCGCACGAAGATACAGAACCTTTTGTGTTGATCCTGCTGATTGTCGTTCTTCAGTTACAAAGAGTTCTGTCTTGGCCTTGACAAGGTCGGAGAGCTTCTTGTAACCGTAAAGTCTGGAATCAAAGTCTGGCTGCAACTTGGTGAGATAGCTTCCGAAGGTGCCCAAATACGCCCATCCAGAGTCGTCACTTGACTGTTCAAGTGCGGCGAGCACAAATTTCTTGGGAAACTTCTGTTTTGGTTCCGCGACCACAGCCGTAAGTTGAGGTGAAGTGGTCTTCTGATCATTCTTGGCCTTCTTCGCGAATGCGGTGGGGTCGTCTGCTGAGTTTGGACGAAGAACCTCCGTGAACACAAACTTGTGGCAGGCGTTGCGAAACGCATCTGGTGTTTTCTTCTCGCCAAAGCCGAGAACAGTGAGCCCCTCTTCACGTAAGCGCATCGCAAGACCAGTGAAATCACTGTCGCTCGTAATCAGACAAAACCCATCGAATTGTCGCGTATAGAGCAAATCCATCGCATCAATGATCAGCGTGCTATCCGTGGCATTCTTTCCAGTTGTATATGCAAATTGCTGAACGGGTTTGATAGCGTACTGTTGAAGCACTTTCCTCCATGAAGAGCTTGTCGGGACCGTGAAGTCACCGTATATGCGCTTTACAGTTGCCTCTCCGAACCGTGCTATTTCCGCAAGTAGTCCTTCGATAACGGAAGCTTGTGCATTGTCGGCGTCGATGAGAACTGCTAACCGGCGGGTTGGCTCTTCGGCTTCATTTCTTTCGACCAATCGCGAGGATTTCAAGATGGCTCCTGTTTTCTAACTTATAAGCATTTATCCGCCGTGCGCAGCATGGTGGATAAATGTCTGTTGGACTAAGCCGCCCGTCAGACTGAGACGGAACGATCTATAGGGAAATGTATTGCGCGCAGCGGTCGCGGCGTGGTGCGCTGGGCACCGGCGCGGGCGGAAATGATGTCCGGCGGGGTCTCATCAGCCATACTTTCGCTCCCTGTGGCGTGTGAGTTATGGCCATTCTGGCGCCATTTTGGTGCAAGATCCAGCGTCAGGGCGCACGCTACTGCAGCCCCTCACGGGGCTGTCGACGGTGACTGCCTTTTAACGTGTGCTTCAGGGTTTGCTCATGATGGTGCCTCTGGTGGCCTCCAGGGCTGGCGGCGCTGTCGGCACTTGGCGCAGGGATAGCCGGCGTCGCCGTGAACAGCAACCCTGGGTGACATACGAGCATGACAGATCTATCGTTGTGCAATCCGCCCTCCTGGCAGGCACAGCCACCCATGCCCACCCTCCCCCACTGGCAGCACTTCCCCCACGAGGCCGACATGGGCGTACGCGGCCATGGCGAGACCCTCGCGGCGGCCTTCGAGCAGGCGGCGCTGGCGCTCACCGCCGTGATCACCGACCTGGACGGGGTGGAACCCCGGGAACCCGTGGAAATCCGCTGCCAGGCCCCGGACCCGGAGATTCTGCTCTATGATTTCCTGAACAGCCTCGTGTACGAGATCGCCGTGGGCGGTCGCCTGTTCTCGCGGTTTGAGGTGGAGATCGACGGCGAACACCTGACCGCCCGGGCCTGGGGCGAGCCGGTGGACGTGGCCCGCCACCAGCCGGCGGTGGAGGTCAAGGGCGCCACCTTTACGCAACTCCAGGTGGAACAGCAGCCGGACGGGCAATGGATCGCCCAATGCATCCTGGATATCTGAGCGCAATGGCTTCAGGCAAACCGGACAACCGTTCTCTCGCAAGGACGCGACGCCGCCGGGGAAGGATCGACTGCATGACTTCCTGAATACATGCGTCTTTTCCTGGCAGCTTCGCGCCTTTGCAAGAGAAAAATTCCCCTTCCCCGGGAGGCATGACCCTCATGGATCCCAACCGCTTCACCCGTCTCTCCGACACCGCCTGGCAGCTTGAGCCCACGGGCAGGATGCGCGTGCCGGCGATCCTCTACGCCACCGAGGCGCTCCTCACCGAGATGGACGACAAGGTGGCCGAGCAGGCGAGCAACGTCGCCACCCTGCCCGGTATCGTACAGGCCAGTTATGCCATGCCCGACGCCCACTGGGGCTACGGCTTCCCCATCGGCGGCGTGGCGGCGTTCGACGCCGACGAAGGAGGTGTGGTGTCCGCCGGAGGCGTGGGCTTTGACGTCTCGTGCGGCGTGCGCACCCTGCACACGGGGCTGACCCGCGAAGCCATCGAGAAGGTCAAACCCGCCCTGGCCGACGCGCTGTTCGAGACGGTCCCCGCCGGCCTGGGCAGCACCGGGCGCATCCACCTGCAGGACCACCAGATGACCGAGATGCTCGCCGGCGGCGCCGCCTGGGCGGTGAAACAGGGCTACGGGGAGGCCGCCGACCTGGAACGCATCGAGGAGCACGGCCGTATGTCGGGCGCCGATCCCTCCGCCGTTTCGGAACAGGCGCGCAAGCGCCAGAGAAACGAGATGGGGACGCTCGGCTCCGGCAACCATTATCTGGAGGTGCAGCACGTCACCGAGATCTACGATCCCGCGGTGGCCGATGCCTTCGGTCTGGCCGAGGGCCAGGTGGTGGTGAGCATCCATTGCGGCTCCCGGGGGCTGGGCCACCAGATCGGCACCGAGTTCCTGCGCGAGATGGCGGTGTCCGCCGCCCGCCACGGCATCGACCTGCCGGACCGGGAGCTGGCCTGCGCCCCCATCCGCTCGGAACTGGGGGAGCGTTACCTGGGCGCCATGCGCTCGGCCATCAACTGCGCGCTCGCCAACCGGCAGATCATCACCCACCTCACCCGTACGGTGTTCGCGCGGGTGCTGCCCGAGGCGCGTCTGGACCTGCTCTACGACGTCTCCCACAACACCTGCAAGGTGGAGACCCACCGCATTGATGGGGAGCCGCGCCAACTCTACGTGCACCGCAAGGGCGCGACCCGCGCCTTCGGCCCCGGCCATCCCGACCTGCCCGAGGCCCTGCGCCCGGTGGGTCAGCCGGTGCTGATCGGCGGTTCCATGGGCACCGCCTCGTACATCCTGGCGGGCACCAACGAGGGCGAGGCCCTGTCCTTCAACTCCGCCTGCCACGGGGCCGGACGCGCCATGAGCCGCCACGCGGCCACCCGTCAATGGCGCGGCCGCGCCCTGGTCGACGAACTGGCCGCTCGCGGCATCCTGATCCGCAGCCCCAGCCTGCGGGGCGTGGCGGAGGAGGCGCCGGGAGCCTACAAGGACGTGAGAGCGGTGGTGCAGGCCACCCACGACGCGGGGCTCGCCCGGATCGTGGCACGGGTGGAGCCTGTGATCTGTATCAAAGGCTGACCGTGTGGCTTTGAAGCGCATTTCCGGCCTTTGTTAGGGTGGATGGCGGAACCAACTTTATCCGAGAGGAGGATCGCCATGCGTGATCGCGAAACGAACCTCACACGCCGCCGCCTGCTACGCGCGGGTGTCGCCGGATTGGTGGCCGCGCCCGCGGTGCCGTTGATCTTCAGCCCCGCCCTGGCCGATGAACGCCTGAGCGAGGACGATGCCCAGGCCCGGGCGTTGCATTACCGCCACG
>SKOF01000346.1 GCA_007120155.1 Thioalkalivibrio sp.
GTGGACTCCGCCACCATGATGAACAAGGGGCTGGAGGTCATCGAGGCCTGCTGGCTGTTCGGCACCGGCGCTGACCGCGTGGACGTGGTGCTTCATCCCCAGAGCGTGATTCATTCCATGGTGTCCTACAGTGACGGCTCTGTGCTGGCGCAACTGGGCAACCCCGACATGCGCACCCCCATCGCCCATGCCCTGGCGTGGCCGGAACGGGTGGCCTCGGGTGTCGATCCCCTGGACATCGTGGCCGTGGGGCAACTGGATTTCGAGCGCCCCGATCCGGACCGTTTTCCGTGCCTGCGGCTGGCCTATGAGGCCCTTGCGGCGGGTGGCACGGCCACGGCGGTACTCAATGCCGCCAACGAGGTGGCGGTTGAGGCCTTTCTCGATTCCAGGCTGCCATTTACGGATATCCCGGACGTGATCGAACACGCGCTGGCGCAGACGACCGCGGGCGCGGCCCGCGATCTCGAACAGGTCCTGACTGCGGACCGGGCGGCCAGACAGATCGCGCGGGAACGCGTGGACCGGCTGGCCGGCATGCGGCTGGGGAGGGTGTCATGACCATCCTCATCAGCATTGCCGCTTTCGTGGTGGCCATCGGCGTGCTGGTCACCATTCACGAATACGGCCACTTCTGGGTGGCCCGACGCATGGGCGTGAAGGTGCTGCGTTTCTCGGTGGGCTTTGGCAAGCCCCTGTGGAAGCGGGTCGCCGGGGCGGATCGTACCGAGTACGTGGTGGCCGCCATCCCCCTGGGCGGTTACGTGAAGATGCTCGACGAACGTGACGAGGATGTGCCGCCCGGCGAGGATCTGAACCGGGCCTTCAATCGCCAGCCCGTGAGCAGGCGCATCGCCATCGTGGTGGCCGGGCCGGCATTCAACTTTCTGTTTGCCATCCTGGCCTACTGGCTCATGTTCATGGTGGGCGTGTCCGGCGTGAAGCCCGTGGTGGGCGAGGTGGTGCCCGCCTCCCTGGCCGCGGAGGCGGGATTCCAGGCGGGCGACCGGCTCATCAGCGTGGGAGACAGACACACCCCCACCTGGGAACTGGCTTCCCTGGCGATCCTGGAGCGCAGCCTGGAGGCCGGGGAGGTCGGCGTGCACGTGGCGACGGAGGATGGCCGGGAATACGTGCGCCGCCTGGATCTGAGCGACACCCGGCGGCTGCTGGACGAGGGGCCGCTGCTGGAGAAGCTGGGTATCGAACCCTGGCGGCCGGTGCTCGAGCCGGTGCTGGGCGACCTGGTGTCAGGCGGCGCGGCGGAACGGGCCGGACTCCAGACCGGCGATCGTATCGTGCGCTCCAACGGCGAGCCGGTGGAAACGTGGCAGCAATGGGTTGCCATGGTCCAGGCGCGGCCCGATGAAACCCTGCGCCTTGAGGTGGAGCGTGACGGCCGTCGTCTGAACGTGGATGTACGCACCGATACGCGGGAGGAGAACGGCAGGTACATCGGCATGGTGGGTGCCCATGTGGACTTCGATCCCGCCCGTTTCGATCACATGCGCACGACTGTACGCCACGGACCCGTGGAATCCCTCGGGCGGGGCGTGACCCGGACCTGGGACATGACCACGCTGACCCTGCGCGTGTTGTGGCGTCTGGTGCTCGGAGAGGCCTCGGTGAAGAATATCAGCGGTCCGGTTACGATCGCGGAGTATGCCGGAGTGACGGCCGTGATCGGTCTGTCGGCCTTTCTCGGTTTTCTGGCGATCGTGAGCATCAGTCTGGGTATCATCAACCTGCTTCCGATTCCCATGCTGGACGGCGGGCATTTGCTCTACTATGTGGTGGAGATCGTCAAGGGGAGCCCTGTGTCCGCCCGGGTGGAGGCGGTGGGCCAGCGCGTCGGGATCCTGATGATCGCGATGCTGATGACGCTCGCCTTCTACAACGACATCATGAGAATACTGGGCTGACCCCTCTATGCTGAAACTTCTGGGACGCGTCCTTCTGCTGACGTTATGGCTTGCTGCATCCGCTCAGGCCTCCACATTCGCCATCGAGGATATCGAGGTGGAGGGCCTGGAGCGAATCGCCCCCGGGACGGTGTTCACCAATCTGCCCGTGCAGGTGGGAGATGTGTTCGACGATGCCCGCAGCGCCGAGGTGGTGCGGGCCCTGTTCCGCACGGGCTTCTTCTCTGACGTGACGCTTCGCCGCAGGGACAACGTGCTGGTGGTGGTGGTGGAGGAAAGACCCGCCATCAACGAGATCAGTATCTCCGGCAACCGGGACATCAAGGACGATGAACTGATGGATGCCCTGCGCCAGGTGGGCATGGTCCGCGGGCGGGTGTTCAACCGCACCGTGCTGGAACGCATGGAAAACGAGTTGCGGCAGCAGTATTTCGCCCGCGGCAAATACAACGTGCGCGTGGAGGTGGAGGTGGAGGAACTGCCCCGCAACCGGGTCGACGTGAACATCGATATTGCCGAAGGGCAGGTGGCCAAGATCAGGCGCATCAACCTGGTGGGCAACGAGACCTTCAGGGACAGGGATATCCTGCGCCGGTTCGATTCAGGCATACCCCGCTGGTATGCCTTCTTCAGTCGCCGGGATCACTATTCCCGTCAGAAACTGGCCGGTGACCTGGAGACGCTGCGCTCCAAGTACCTGGATGACGGTTTTGTCAATTTCAGTATCGACTCCACCCAGGTGACCCTCACGCCGGATCGCAAGGATATCTACATTACGGTGAATGTAGACGAGGGCGACCAGTACACCTTGAGCGACGTGCGCCTGGGGGGCAACCTCATCGTCGACGAGCAGGAATTGATGGAACTGGTGGAGGTCTCGCCCGGTGATGTCTTTTCCCGGGCCCGCATCACGGAGGCCGCGGAACGCATCACTCAACGCCTCGGCGACGAGGGTTATGCCTTCGCCAACGTGAACCCCATTCCCGAGATGGACGACGAGAACCAGGAAGTGGTCCTGACCCTGTTCGTCGACCCGGGTCAACGAGTCTACGTAAGGCGAATCAACTTCACCGGAAACGCGCGCAGCAAGGACGAGGTGTTCCGCCGCGAGATGCGCCAGATGGAAGGCGCCTGGTACAACGCGTCCAACGTGGACCGCTCGCGCGTGCGTCTGCAGCGCCTCTCCTATGTCGAGAACGTCAATATTGAAACGCGTCGCGTCCCCGGCCAGGAAGATCAGGTGGACCTGGATATCTCGGTGACGGAACGCCTGTCGGGCAGCTTCACGGTGGGTGTCGGCTATGCCCAGACTGAAGGCGTGCTGTTCAATCTGGGGCTTTCACAGGAGAACTTTTTCGGGACCGGGAACCGTCTGGACCTGGCATTCAACAACAGCAGTGTGCATACGATTTACAGCCTCTCTTATGTGAACCCCTACTACACCATGGACGGCATCAGCCGGGGTTTCAGCCTGTTCTACCGGGAGACCGATGCATCCCAGGCGGACATTACCCGCTATGCCACGAACCGCTTTGGCGGCACCGTAAGCTACGGGATACCGCTGACCGAGTACGACACGTTCCGTGTGACGCCCGGTTATGAGCATGTGGAGGTCCTGACCACCGAGCTTTCACCGGTGGAAGTCACCGATTTTCTGGATCGGAACGGCAACAACTTCAATCTCTATTCCCTGGAGACGTCCTTTACCCACGACACCCGGGATCGTACCGTGTTCGCCACGGAAGGCAATCTGCAGCGCGTGGGCCTCAAGGCGACGCTGCCCGGCAGCGACCTGGAGTTCTACAAGGCCGACTACCGCATGCAGTGGTTCAAACGACTTCGTGAGAACCTCACCTTCGGGCTTTCGGCGGAATTGGGTTACGCGGATGCTTACGGCGACAACGAAGTGCCGTTCTTTGAACACTACTTTGCGGGTGGTGCCCGTTCGGTACGGGGCTATCGGGATTTCAGCCTGGGGCCGCGCGACAGCACCAATAATGACCCCTTCGGCGGCACATTCCGCACGGTGGGTTCGACCGAGCTGCTGTTCCCGCCGCCGCTCCTGCAGGACATGGCCAATATCCGCATGAGCCTGTTCTTCGACGCTGGCCAGGTATATGAAAGTTACGAGGATTTTGATGCCGGCGAGATCCGCACCTCCGTGGGTGTCGGCATGACCTGGCTGTCTCCGGTGGGCGCGTTGACATTCAGTCTGGCGCAAGCGTTAAATGAAGGCCCGGATGACGAAAAGCAGGTCTTTCAGTTCAGTATCGGGGCCGCATTCTGACCGGGCGCTTGCGTGCATTCGCACCGCGTTCGAATGGTCATGTCCCCCACATCAACGGTACGTCGGCCACTCTATGGTGGCGGCGTAATGAATGGAGATGAGTTTTGAATAGGAAGTCCGATTTGCTCAAGACCCTGGTTCTCGGTGTTGCCCTGCTGGCGGGCTCCCCAACGGCCATGGCCTCCGAGGCCCGAGTGGCATTCGTCAATATCAATTTCATCATGGAACAATCGCCGCAGGCGGAAGCCGCCCTGGAGGCCCTGGAGAGGGAATTCTCGCCACGGGATGCGGAGCTTGTGGCCGAGCGCGATGCGCTGCGCCAGATGCAGGAACGTCTGGAACGGGATGCGGATGTGATGGGTGCCGAACAGCGTGCCGAGCTGGAGCGCAGTTTCCGCAATCGTTCCCGTGAGTTCAAGCGGGCCCAGGACATGTTCAGCGAGGATCTGAACGCGCGCCGCAACGAGGAGCTTGGACGGCTGCAGCGTCTCGTCCAGAACGTCATTCTGGAGCTTGCGCAGCAGGAGAATCTCGACGTCGTGGTGACCGAGCGCAACGTGTTGTTTGCCAGCGAGCGCATCAATATCACGGAAAGGGTTCTGGACAAACTCAGGGAACAGCATGGCCGCTGATCGACCCGACAAGGTGGTTCTGCGTGTGTGCCGGCCGGGCGTGAATCGCGGGTGGTCGCCGCGTGGCGGCGATTCAGCAGCCGGATCAACCGATGCCGATCAGCGCAGGTGAACTGGCCACCCGTCTAGGTGCGCAACTGAAGGGTGATCCCGAGACCGTCATCGACGGCGTGGCGCCTCTCGATCGTGCCGGCCCGGGCGAGCTGTCATTCCTCTCGAAGGCGCGGTTTGGCGTTCACCTGTCCACGACGCGAGCGGCGGTGGTCATCCTGTCTCCGGAGTACCTGGATCGCTGTCCGGTGGCGGCACTCGTCACCGACAATCCCTACCTGGCCTATGCGCGCGCCTGTGCGCTGATCTGTCCCGAGGAGAATGGGCCCCCGGGTACTCATCCCTCGGCGGTGGTGGCCCCCGATGCGCTCATTCATGAGAGCGCGAGCATCGGTCCGCAGTGCGTGGTGGAGTCCGGGTGCGA
>SKOF01000110.1 GCA_007120155.1 Thioalkalivibrio sp.
AACGGCTTCTTCGGGGTCGCGCCGGGCACCAATGCCCTCTCCAACCCCAATGCCATGGCCTCACTGGACGCCAACGTCATCTTCACCAACACGGCGCTCACTGACGACGGCGATGTCTGGTGGGAAGGGCTCACCGAGGAACCCCCGGAACACCTGATCGACTGGCAGGGCCGCGACTGGACACCGGGCTGCGGACGCCCGGCGGCGCATCCCAACTCGCGCTTCACCGCACCCATCAGCCAGTGTCCGTCCGTGGATCCCCACTGGGAAGACCCCAAAGGCGTGCCGATCGATGCCTTCCTGTTCGGCGGGCGCGTGAGCCACAACTTCCCACTGGTGTTCCAGAGCTACAACTGGGAGCACGGGGTCTATCTGGCGGCGACCATGGGCTCCGAGGCCACGGCTGCCGCCATCGGCCAGAACGGCATGCGGCGTGATCCCATGGCCATGCTGCCCTTTTGCGGCTACAACATGGCGGACTACTGGAAGCACTGGCTGCGCATCGGCCGGCAGCATGTGGCCACCCCGCCGCTGATCTTCCGGGTCAACTGGTTTCGCAAGGACAGCCACGGGCGCTTCGTCTGGCCCGGCTTCGGTGAAAACATGCGCGTGCTGAAATGGATCATCGAGCGCTGCGAGGGACGCGGCGCGGCGGTGGAGAGCCCGCTCGGCTGGCTGCCCGGCTGGCACGACCTCTCCTGGGACGGCATCGACTTCGAACACGACGACTTCGTCACGATCATGAACATCGACAAGGAACGCGCCCGGCTGGAGACCGTCGATCAGGAAGAACTGTTCACCCGCTTCGGTGACCATCTGCCCCGGGAAATGGAGCTGGAACGCGAACTGCAGCTCGCGCGCCTGTACCACTCCCCGGGCATCTGGGACCTCTCCCGGGCGAGCGCGACCCGGGGCTGAGCCGGCGCGGCCGGGGCGTGCACGCCCCCGGTGCGCCGGAGCGAATCAGACGCAGCCCGTGGGCTTGGGCAGGCCGCCGTACTTGGTGATCGGCTTCATGGGGCCGGTCATCCACATCTTGAACAGGGCCTTCTGGTCCTCGTCGATGTACTTGGCGAACTTGCGGATCGACGGCACCACGCCGGACTCCTCGTAGAAATCGCGCGCCTTCAGGATATGGGACCACTGGGCCTCATCGAGCGCAACGCCGTCGGCCTCGGCCATGGCGCGCCCGATTTCCGGTGTCCAGACGTCGCGGTCCACCAGATAACCATCACCGTCACGCTGCGGAATCTCCATCATCAATCTCCTGCTGTCAGTTCATGTTCCGATGCCGACCGGCATCGGTGAGGGGCAGGACCTTACAATAACCTAGAAAATTGGTCAACTATTGCCGGCAGCAGGCGGAGACATCGGCCTGTCGGATCGGCCGATATGCCAGGTCCGGGAATCCGGGCACCGAAGAAGTATCATATTGCATTAATGATGTCTGGCATCTAATATCTGATATCTGAAACGTCATTTTATAGGGAGAGTCCGTCCATGATCACGGCGGGACAGATGCGCGCCGCCCGGGCGCTGCTCGGGATCGACCAGAACCGGCTGGCAGAACTGGCCGGGTTGTCCCTGCCCACCATCCAGCGCATGGAGAGCGGCTCCGGCACCGTGCGCGCCAACGTCAATTCGCTGATGAAGGTGGTCGAGGCCCTGGACCGCGCGGGCATCGACCTGATCGGCGAGGGCACCGTGAGCACCGGCGGCGGGCGCGGGGTCCGGCTCAAGGCGCCCCCGGACACGGACACGGGCGCCTGAACCGTGGCCGGTACCCTCCTGCTTGCCCTGTCCGCCGTGGGGCTCGCCCTGCTGTCGGCGCTGATCGCCTGTTTCACGGTGCGGGAACCGCGCCTGCTGCGCCTCGCCGCCATGCCGGTCTTCGGGCTGGCCGGGCTCGCGGCGGTGGCGGCCGGCCTGACGGCCCTGTGGCAGGGCGACACGCTCACGGCCGTGCTCCCGCTGGGCCTGCCGTGGCTGCCCTGGCAGGTGCGGCTGGATGCCCTGTCCGGTTTCCTGCTGGTGGTCATCGGCGTGGTGACCTTCGCCGTGGGCCTCTACGGTCCCGGGTACGTGCGCGGCCTTGAGCAGGGGCGCGAGTCCCTCCCCGCCCTGGGCGGATTCGGGGGGCTCTTCCTGGCGGGGATGCTGCTGGTGGTGCTCGCCGACGACGCCTTCATGTTCATGGTGTCGTGGGAGGTGATGTCACTGGCGTCCTACTTCCTCGTGGCCTTCCACCACGACCATGCCGCCAACCGGCGCGCCGCGTTCCTGTACCTGCTGATGGCCCACGTGGGTGCCCTCGCCATCCTGCTGGGCTACGGCGTACTGGCCTCCTTCGGCGGCGGCTTCGGATTCGACGCCATGCGCGGGGCGGAACTGTCCTTCGGCTGGGCCAGCATCGCCTTCGTCCTGGCCTTCATCGGTTTCGGCATGAAGGCGGGCCTCGTACCCCTGCACGCCTGGCTGCCGGAGGCGCATCCGGCGGCGCCCTCGCATATCTCGGCGCTCATGTCCGGCGTCATGCTCAAGGTGGCCGTGTACGGCTTCATCCGTTTCGTCTTCGACCTGGTCGGGGAATTCCACTGGCAATGGGGCGTGGCGGTGCTGATGGTGGGCAGCGTGTCCGCGCTCATGGGCGTGCTCTACGCCCTCATGCAGCAGGATCTCAAGCGCCTGCTGGCCTACTCGTCGGTGGAGAACATCGGCATCATCTTCATCGCCCTGGGCCTGTCCATCCTGTACCTGTCCACGGGGCACACGACCCTGGGCGTCCTGGCGCTGATCGCGGCGCTGTATCACACCATCAACCACGCGCTGTTCAAGGGCCTGCTGTTTCTCGGCGCCGGCGCGATCCTGCACAGCGCCCACGAACGCAACCTGGAACAGATGGGCGGTCTGCTGCGCCGCATGCCATGGACCGGCCTGTTCTTCCTGGTGGGCTGCATGTCCATCGCGGCGCTGCCGCTGTTCAACGGCTTCGTCTCCGAGTGGCTCACCTTCCAGTCCGCGCTTCAGGCTTGGCAGCTCGAGAGCGGCGTGCTGCGCAGCCTCGTGCCCGTCGCGGCGGCCACGCTGGCGCTGACCGCGGCGCTGGGCGCGGCCCTGTTCGTAAAGGTCTACGGGGTGGCCTTCCTCGGTCAGGCCCGCAGCCGCCACGTGCGCCGCGCCCGGCGACCGCCTCTCGGGATGCGAGCCGCCCAGGGGATGCTCGCCGCGCTGTGCCTGGCCTTCGGCCTGCTGCCCACCATGGTGGTGGCGACCCTGCAGACGATTCCGTTGCAACTCCTCGGCGCGGGCATCCCCGAGGCCACCGCCCAGGGCTGGCTATGGCTGACACCCGTCGCCGCCGAGACCGCCAGCTACAGCGCGCCGCTGGTGGCGATTCTGCTGGCCGTCATGGCCGCCTTGGCGGTGTGGGTGTGGGGCCGCGGCGCCGTACGCCGGGTGCGGCCCGGCGATCCCTGGGACTGCGGCTTCGCGCCGCCGAATGCCCGCATGCAGTACACGGCCGCCGCCTTCTCCCAGCCCGTGCGGCGTGTGTTCGGCCTGCTGTTTCACGTCGATGAGGCCGTCGGGGTGCGGGAAGACGGCTCGCTGCGCCACCGGCTGGAGGTCCGCGACCGGCTCTGGGATCTCCTCTACGCCCCGGTGGCCCGGACGGTGGAGTCGGCCGCGCGGCGCGTGGTGCGCCTGCAGTCGGGCAGCGTGCGCATCTACCTGGGCTGGACATTGATCACCCTGCTGGTACTCCTATGGATCATTTCATGACCGCCTCGCCCTGGATGCTCGCCGGCCTGCAGGCGCTGCTGTACGCCCTGCTGGCGCCGCTGCTGGTGGGCTGCATCCGCAGGATGAAGGCGCTGCTCCAGAACCGGCGCGGCGCCTCCGTGCTGCAGCCCTACCGTGACCTCTACAAGCTGATGGGCAAGGAGGCGCGCGTCGCGCACACCGCCTCGCCCCTGTTCCGGGCGGCGCCCTACGTGGTCTTCACCGCCACCTGGCTGGCGGCGGCCAGCGTACCTCTGATCGCGGTCAATCTGCCCACCGCGATGCTCGCCGACCTCATCGTGCTGGTCGGGCTGCTGGCACTGGCCAGGTTCTTCCTGGCCCTGGCCGGGATGGACACGGGCACGGCGTTCGGCGGCATGGGGGCCTCCCGGGAGATGCTCGTCTCCGCGCTGGCGGAACCGGCCATGCTGCTGGCGGTATTCACCCTGGCCATGACCGCCCACAGCACCAACCTCTCCAGCGTCATCGATTCGCAACTGGCCGCCGGGCTGGTGCTGCGCCCGTCGTTCCTGTTCGCGCTGGGCGCCCTGATGCTGGTGGCCGTCGCCGAGACCGGCCGCATCCCCGTGGACAACCCGGCCACCCATCTGGAACTGACCATGATCCACGAGGCCATGATCCTGGAGTACTCCGGCCGGCACCTCGCGCTCATGGAATGGGCCGCCCAGATCAAGCTCATGCTCTACGGGGTGCTGATCGTCAACGTCTTCCTGCCCTGGGGCATCGCGCAGGACTTCGCCCCCGAGGCATTGGCGGCCGGGCTGGGGGCGGTGGTGCTGAAACTGCTCGCCCTGGCGGCGCTGCTGGCGGTCGCCGAGACGGTGCTCGCCAAGATGCGCCTGTTCCGGGTGCCCGCCTTCCTGAACCTGGCCCTGCTGCTCGGCCTGCTCGGCCTGCTCAGCCACGTGATCCTGGAGGTCGGCACGTGATCCTGTCCGATCTTCCGCTGCTGCAGCAGCTGGTGCTGGTGCTGGCGGCCCTGATCCTGTTCAGCTCGTTCGTGCTGCTGGAACAGTCCCGGCTGGTGTCCGCCATCCACGTGTTCGCCTGGCAGGGCGCACTGGTGGCATTGGTGACCGCCGTGGTGGCCTTCGCCGACCAGCGGCCCCACCTGTACTACTCCGCCCTGCTCACCCTGTCGCTCAAGGCGTTGCTGATCCCGTGGATGCTGCACCGCCTGGCGCGCCGCCTGGAGCTGGAGCGCCACGTGGAATCCCTGCGCCGGCCGGCGCTGGTGATCATGGCGGCCGTCGCGCTGGTGATCTTCAGCTACTGGCTGGTCCTGCCGCTGGTGCAGCAGGAGCTGACCTTCACCCGCAACATCGTCGCCATCAGCCTGGCCTGCGTGCTCATCGGGCTGCTCATGATGGCGACCCGGCCCCAGGCGGTCCTGCAGGTGCTCGGCTTCATGGCCATGGAGAACGGGCTGTTCCTGGCCGCCGTGTCGGCCACCGGCGGCATGCCCCTGGTGGTGGAACTGGGCGTGGCCTTCGACGTGCTGGTGGCCATGGT
>SKOF01000038.1 GCA_007120155.1 Thioalkalivibrio sp.
GACCCCCACCAGCACGAGGGTGTAGGCCACCGCCCGCTTGTAATCCAGGCCAAACCAGCGTACCAGCCAGAACGTGGCGAACAACCCCGTGCCGGAGGTGAGCGAGCCGTTGAGTATCCCGATCAGGAACAGCCCCGCGCCGCCCACCAGGTAGCCGTGGCGGGTACGGTGGCTCGGTGCGTAGGTCTGCCCCAGGCCGGGACTGAGCACGGAATACAGTCCGAGACCCATGGTGAGCAACCCCAGGGCGATTTCGGCTCCGCGTTCGGGCACCTGAAGGATGAAACTGGCACCGATCGTCACGCCAGGCAGGCCGGTGATCAGGATAAAGCCTGTGAACCGGCGTTCCAGTGTGTTCTCCTTGAGGTGTCTCAACGTGGCGCCGAGACCGAGGGCCACGCTGGCCACCTTATGGGTGGCCAGCGCCACGCCGAAGGGCAGGCCGAGGAAGATGAGCGCGGGCAGCTGCACCAGACCCGCACCGCCTCCGGACACGGCCGAAAGCAGGTTCGCGCCCAGGGCGATGAAGAACAGCAGGATCTGGTCCAGGATGTACAAGGCGGGTGGATAACGGCCCGATTGGAATTATCATGAGTGATCGGCGGGACTGGCCATCGGAGGGGCCGCGGTCCGGGCCGGATGATCGTAACACAGGGTCCATGAGATGCGCTTTGCAGGCAAACTGGTGTTTTTCGCGGGCCTTGGGGTGCTGCTTCTTTCCGCGACGCTACAGGCCCAGATGTACCGCTGGACCGACCCGGACGGTCGCGTGCATTACAGTGATTCGCCGCCCCCGGAGGCCGAGCGCAGGGAACTCCGTGTCCTGGATGAGCGCGGTCTGACGGTGCGCGAACTGGATCGGCCGAGGACCCGCGAGGAGATCGAGGAGGCCCGCCGCCAGGAGGCGCTGGACGCACAACGCCAGGAGGAACAGGAGGCTCAGGAACACCGGGACCGCATCCTGCTCCAGAGTTTCGGATCGGAGCGCGAGCTGATCGCTGCCCGGGATGACCGGGTCACCATCGTGGATGGCAGTCTCGACATCACCGAAGAGAAGATTCGCAGACTGGAGGAACAGATCGCGCGCCTGCAACAGCGCAGGGAGCGAAGCGGATCACCGGCCGGTCTGGACGAGGACATCGCCGGCCTGGAACGCCAGCTGCGGCTGCAACTCCGCTATCGCGACGAACGCCTGGAGGAACGCCAGCGCATCATCGATCAGTTCGATGCCGACCTGGAGCGGCTTCGGGAACTGAAGGCGGCGGAGAGGTGACACAATGGATTCAAGATTCAAGATTCAAGATTCAAGATTCAAGATTCAAGATTCAAGATTCAAGAGGGGCAAGTGCGACCCCACGTGAATCCTCGGCGACCGGAATCCCGAATCGCAATCCGTTTGAATCTTGAATCTTGAATCTTGAATTGCCGTCCTCAACTCCGGATCAGCGTCCCCACGCCTTCGTCCGTAAAGAGTTCCAGCAGCACCGCGTGCTCCACCCGTCCGTCGATAATGTGGGCGGACTTCACGCCGGATTTCACCGCGTCCAGGGCGCAGCTGATCTTCGGGATCATGCCACCGTGGATGGTGCCGTCGGCAATGAGTTCATCCACCTGCCGTGCGGTGAGCCCGGTGAGCAGCCTGCCCTGGGGGTCCATGACACCGGTGGTGTTGGTGAGCAGGATGAGCTTTTCCGCGCCCAGCACCGACGCCATCTTGCCGGCCACCAGATCGGCGTTGATGTTGTATGCGGTGCCGTCGTCGCCCACGCCGATGGGGGCGATCACCGGGATGAAGTCCCCGGAATCCAGCATGTGCACCACCGCCGGGTCGATGCCATCCACCTCGCCCACGTGACCCAGATCGATGATCTCGGGCGCGTCGGCAGCGTCGCCGGGCCGCGTGTGCGCCAGGCGCCGTGCATGGATCAGGCCGCCGTCCTTGCCCGTAAGTCCTACGGCACGCCCGCCGAAACTGTTGATCAGGCTGACAATGTCCTTGTTGACCAGCCCGCCCAGTACCATCTGCACCACGTCCATGGTCTCGCTGTCGGTGACCCGCAGGCCGTCCACGAAGCGTGACTCCTTGCCGATCTGCGCCAGCACCTTGCCGATCTGCGGTCCGCCGCCATGTACGACCACGGGGTTGAGGCCCACCTGCTTGAGCAGCACGATGTCCCGGGCGAAACCCTTCTTGAGGGTGTCGTCCACCATGGCGTTGCCCCCGTACTTGATCACCACCGTCTTGCCCGAGAAGCGCTGGATGTACGGCAGCGCCTCGGTGAGGACGCGTGCGACCTGGGATGCGGATTCCTTGTTCATCGGGTTTTCTGGGCTCGGCTCGATTGGTCTACACATTCTACAGAAGTGAGAAGTGTGAATTGGGAAGTGCGAAACAGGGGTTCCGTCCGACTTCCCAATTCGCACTTCCTACTTGGTCCTCACTTGTTCCCCGACGATCCAAACCCCCCTTCCCCCCGGTGGCTTTCCTCGAAGGATTCCACCACCTGGAACTCGGCCTGCACCACGGGCACGATCACCAGTTGCGCGATGCGTTCCCCGGGCTGCACGACGAAGGGTTCACGCCCGCGGTTCCAGCAGGAAACGAACAGCTGGCCCTGGTAATCGGAGTCGATCAGCCCGACCAGGTTGCCCAGCACGATGCCGTGCTTGTGACCCAGGCCCGAGCGGGGCAGGATCATGGCGGCAAGTCCCGGATCGTCGATGTGGATGGCGATGCCCGTGGGGATGAGTTGCGTGTCGCCGGGCGCCAGGGTGAGCGGGTCGTCCAGACAGGCCCGCAGGTCCATGCCCGCCGAGCCGGGGGTGGCGTGGGCGGGCAGGGGGATGTCCCGGCCGACGCGCGGGTCGAGAATCTTCAGTTCGATCTTCATGGAGGCGATTCAATATTCAAGGTTCAAGATTCAAAGGGAGGGCGGTTCGGGATTCAACATCGGTGATTCGAGTAGCAAGCGGGCTTACCCCCTTGAATCCTGAATATTGAATCTTGAATCCGCCTCACGGAAGCGTTCCGAGATTACCTGTATCAGGTGCCGGGCCAACTGTTCCTTGGGCTGGCGGGGGAGTTTGCTGCCGCCTCCGGGCCATAGGAGCGTCAGGGCGTTGTCGTCCACGTCGAAGCCCCTGCCTCCGGATACGTCGTTGGCCGCGATCAGGTCCAGGCCCTTTTTCATCAGCTTTGTCCGGGCGTTGCGTTCGAGGTCCCGGGTCTCGGCGGCGAAGCCCACCGTGAACGGGCGATCCGCGAGCGCCGCCACGGCGGCCAGGATGTCCGGGTTGCGTTCGAGCCCCAGTTGCAGGTGTCCGGTGTTCTTCTTGATCTTGTGGGCCGCCACGGCGGCGGCCCGGTAGTCCGCCACGGCGGCGGCGGCGATGAAGACCTGGACATGGGCCGACCGGGACATGACGGCCTCGTGCATCTCCGCCGCCGTTTCCACGGGCACGCACTCGACGCCCTCGGGCGGGGCCAGTGCCGTGGGCCCCGTGACGAGCGTGACCCGCGCCCCCGCCTCCCGGGCGGCCCGGGCTACGGCATAGCCCATCTTTCCTGAGCTCCGGTTGCTGAGGTAACGCACCGGGTCCAGGGGCTCCCGGGTGGGACCGGCGGTCACGAGCACGTGCAGGCCCGCCAGCGAACCGCTGGCGAACAGTGTTTCGAGACCAGCCAACAATTCGGGTGTTTCGAGCATGCGGCCCTCGCCGGTCTCGCCGCAGGCCTGACTGCCTTCACCCGGCCCCAGCAGGCGCACGCCACGCGCGCAAAGGGTGTCGGCATTGGCGCGGGTGGCGGGATGCGCCCACATGGCGCGGTTCATGGCCGGCGCCACGCACAGGGGCGCCTCGCTGGCCAGACAAAGGGTGGTGAGCAGGTCGTCGGCCCGGCCGTGAGCCAGGCGCGCCAGAAAATCCGCGGTGGCGGGCGCCACCAGGATCGCGTCGGCCCAGCGCGCGAGGGCGATGTGGTCCATGCCCGCTTCGGCCTCCGGGTCGAACAGCGTGCCGCGCACCGGCTGGCCGGACAGGGCCTGGAAGGTCAGCGGGGTGACGAACTCGGTGGCGGCACGGGTCATCACCACGCGCACCTCGGCCCCCGCATCGCGCAGACGGCGCGTCAGCTCGCAGGCCTTGTAGGCCGCGATACCGCCGGTGACTCCCAGCAGGATGCGCTTTTGGGCGAGACTGGACATCCGTTCAGTGTATGGCCGCGGCGCGGCATTTGGAACCATCGTCCCCGGCGCGCGCATCTCACCACCGTTCGTGGCGAGGGTGTCGAGACGCCGCTGTGGCGGGGCGAGCGCACCGGACGCGAACCGCCATGGCCCCGGGATGGTGTCCGGAAGGGGTTCGCCCGACGTCCCTGGCAATTCCCGCCGGTGACTCCGGGTTTACGTTCATTTGCGGCCGCCCAACGGGTATGCTGCCCGGACACCCGGGCTGCCCCTGCCAATGACCAACACCTATCCGCCCCGTTTCCAGCAGGTGCGCTGGACCATCTTCACCCTGCTCATCCTGGCCTACATGCTGGTGTTCTTTCACCGCATGGCCCCGGGGGTGGTGGCCAGTGATCTGTCCGCCGCCTTCGGCATCAGCGCGGCCGCCCTGGGGTCGCTGGCGGCCATGTACTACTACATCTACACGGCCATGCAGATCCCCGCCGGTGTGCTGGCTGACACGCTGGGCGCCCGGTACGCGGTGTTCCTGGGGAACCTGGTGGCGGGTGTCGGCTCCATCATGTTCGGGCTCGCGGACACGTTTGCCGTGGCCGGCACGGGCCGGTTCCTGGTGGGGCTGGGCGTCTCGGTGGTGTTCGTGGGGCTGATGAAGAGCAACACGGTCTGGTTCAGCGAACGCCACTACGGCACCATCAGCGGCGCCACCATACTGCTGGGCAACGTGGGGGCCATTGCCGCCACGGGGCCGTTGGCCCTGTTGCTGGTGTACACCGACTGGCGCAACGTGTTCGTGGCGCTGGGGTTGCTGGCACTCGCCCTGGCGTTCGCATCCTGGTGGAAGGTGCGTGACCGCCCCGAGGACATGGGCTTCCCGTCCGTGCGGGAAATGGAGGGATTGCCCGCCCACCCGCTTCGCCATCAGCACTGGATCTCGGACCTGCGCCATGTACTCACCCACAGGCGCCTGTGGCCGGGTTTTGTCTACGATTTCGGCGTCACCGGTTCCCTGTTCGGATTCGTGGGCCTGTGGGCCATTCCGCTGCTCCGTGACGTGCACGGGCTGGACCGCGGGGACGCCTCCGGCTACACCACGGTCGCGC
>SKOF01000242.1 GCA_007120155.1 Thioalkalivibrio sp.
CGGTCGTAATGCCGGTTGCGGCGGTAAAGGCTGCGAGCACTGGTGCCACCACAGGTTCCGGCCGGTAGCTCCAGACCCGGACACTGGCTACGGGCTCCGGCGCAGCAAATTCGGCACTCGTATCAGGCGATGCCTCAGTTTGCTCGGCTGGATCGTTGCCCGGGCTGCAGCCGGCCAACAACAGCGCGCTGCAGACCAGCGCGGAGATCAAGGCGAGATGGAGGGGATGCGTTTTTTTCATTTGTGGACCCTAATCGGACGGTGTTGTAATAGAGTAACGCAAATCAGAACTATTCGTATATACTTCGTTTTTCGTCACCATCACTTCAAGGAGCAAGCAATGAGGGAAGAACGCCACCGTCCCGCAGTCCGTTGGCTTGGATTCAACCCGCTCAGCCACGGCATAGCAGCAGCTTTGGCCGCCACCACCGTCAGCGGCGTCGCGCTTGCGGAGTCGGATCAATCGGTACTGGATGATGAGGATATCCCGCGTATCACGGTCACCGGACAGCCTCTGCCCGACCTGATCAACACCATCGAACGCGTCCAGGCCCGGGATGTGCGCGAAATTTTTGCCGAATTGCCGAACGTGGACATTGGCGGCGGCACGCGCAACGGGCAACGCATTTACTTGCGCGGCATTGAGGGCACGAATCTGAATATCTCGGTGGATGGCGCGCGTCAGGGCCAGAATCTCTACAACCATCGTGGCGGACTGGCCAACATCGACCCCGCCATTCTGCGCCAGGTGGATGTTCAGCCCGGACCTCCGGCGGCTGACCAGGGGCACGGTGCGTTGGGCGGCAGTATCCGCTTCGAGACCATCGACGCACAAGATGGGTTGCGGCCTGGACAGCGCTTCGGCGGTTTTGTGCGCAGCGCGGTGGCCAGCGCCGATGACACCTGGCGCAACGTCGGCGCGGCTTACCTGGCGCCCAGCGATCAGGTCGGCCTGCTGGTGTTTCACAGCCGCAGCAGTTTTGATGATCTGCGTATCGGCGGCGGTGAGAAAGTGCCTTTTTCCGGCGGTCGTGACCGGACCGAGCTGGTCCGTCTGAGTCTGCTGGACTTGGGTGCGCACAGCCTGCGTGTCGGCGCCGAGCGCAACATGGCCACTGGCCTGAATTTCATGCAGCGCGGCGACTACCCATGGCAATTGCAGCCTGAGGATCTCCGCGCACGCCCGCCGCGGCGGCAGAGTCTGAGCCGCGAGCAATTCACCGCTGAATATCGCTTTGAGCCGAACTCGCCGCACTGGTCGCTGAGCTTCAAGGTCTATGACCGGACCGACGACTTCGATGCGCCCGAGAGCAATGGTGAAAACTTTACCAGTGAGACCACCGGGTTTGATCTGCGCAATGTCGGGTCCTACTCGTTGGGTGCCTGGAACATGGACTTGAGCTATGGCCTGGACTACTTCGAGCAGGACGGCACTAACCGCCGAGCCAACCGGGAGCCGCGCCGCAACAGCTACGAAAATCTGGGTCTCTATGTCCAGAGCAGAATGAGCGGTGAGCGGGCCAGCTTGTCATTTGGGATTCGTCACGACGACTTTGAAACCCGGATTCGCAATGCTCGCTCCGGCAATTCAGCGACATTGTTCAATCTGGGCGGTGGCTACGAGATTGCCACCGGGTTCAGGGTGTTCGCCGGCTACGGTGAGTCGGCGCGTGGCGCCGGCACGATTCCGATTCACTTCGCCGGCAACGCGGTCGAGAACGTCTTGTTCAACGGTGAAGTCGGGGGGCGACTGGAGGCCGAAACCTCGGATGCAACCGAGGCGGGGATCAACTGGGAGCGGGAAGGACTGTGGGCCGCGAGTGATCGTTTTGGTCTGCAGCTGACCGCTTATCGCACGCGTATCCATGACCCCGTGGTGTACGAACAACCCGGTAGCGGAGGGCTGGGCGGTCGACCGGTCACCGAGTTCAGGAACTCCGACGAAACCATTAGCTTCGAGGGTCTCGAGCTTCAGACCACCTATGATCTGGAGCGCTTGAGTGTGTCTCTCGGCCTATCACGCATGCGCACCATCGATCTGCCCAACCTGCCGCAGTTTTTGGCCCGATTTGGTGCGCCGACCGGAAACCGCGGGGTTCTTCGGATCGATTATGCGGCGACCGACCAGATTGCGGTCGGCTACACCCTGACTGGCGTGCGCCGACTGAGTTCGGTGCAGGATGACCAGATCGTCTTTATCCCCAAGCCCGGCTACAGCACCCATGATGTGTTCCTCAACTGGCAACCGCCGGCGATTGAGGGATTGAGCCTGCGCTTTGCCGTGCGCAACCTGTTCGATCGGGAGTTCATCGCCCACAGTACCTTCACCCAGAACGGCTTCGCCACGCAGGAACCGGGGCGGGATGTGCGCTTGAGCGTGGGTTATAGCTTCTGACCGCGAAAAAATCGGAGCCGCCGAATGGCGGCTCCGAAGAACTGAGCGCATGCTGGCGCCGAGTCTATAGCGACCAACCCACCGTGAGGTAGGCCGAGCGTCCGTCGCCGGGAAAGATAACCCCGCTGGCCGGCGCCGCCCGATTCAGGATGTTGGTTGTGCTGACCCAGGCACGATCGCTGCCGTTGACCAGTTCCGCTCTCACGCTCCAGCGCTCGCCGCTCCAGCCGGCGCGGAATCCCCAGATGCCATAACCCGGCGCCTGGGTCTGGTTGACCAGGTCGACTTCAGTTCGCGCGGCGGCCTGCAGGCTTGGGCCGGCATACCAGCCGGTGGCGGCCTGATAAAGCAGCCAGCCGCGATAAATCCGGGGGCTGATGCCGGGGACGGTGTTGTCGCCGTGCACTGGGTCATCGTCGAAGCGGAAGCGGTTCAGGTCAGCGCGCTGACGCAGAATCAGCTGGCCGCCGATACCGTCAATCAGCACCGCGTCCAGCCCGAGCTCGGCACCGAAGCGCAGGGTTTGGTCGGCATTGACTGCCGGCGGATTAACGCCGAAGGGATCGATACGCAAGATCTCGTTGTCCAGCCGGCTGGTGTAGAGCACGGCGTCCCAGCGCAGCCGATCCGTGCGTCCGCGGCTACCGACCTCGAGCGTCCAGCTCTTTTGCGCGTCCAGATCAGGAATGCCGTCGGCCTGCAGCGGCGCGTTAGCATCGAGATCAAAAAACGACGGTGCTTCAAAAGCACGGGAAAGACCGGCAAAAGCCTGCACACTGCCCGTCGCTTCCCAAACCACGCCAAGTGCCGGTGTGGCGCTGCGATAGCTGTCGCTGAACCGCGGGCGCTGGTTCAAGGGCCCGAAGTCATCGCGTGGTGTATCGCGACGCGTGCTCTCGGTCAGGGTCAGGCCCAAGTCCATGGTCCAGCGCTCGGCCAGCGGAATCGCAGTACGGCCAAAGGCTTCCAGATTGCGAGCCCGCTGGTCTCGGGCCTGGATGAGACTGCCGCGCTCGGCGGCCACTGGCGAGGTCGGCGGTCCGGCATAGGCAAAGCGACGCGGCTTGCTGTCAGTCTGGATCAATCGGACGCCCAGATTCAGATCCATGATCCCCAATTGCTGGGCCCAACCGGTCTCCAGCAAGCCTGTCTGTGCGCGCTCAAGCAAGATATTGCCCGGCGTGGGGTGGTCCTGATTGCGGTGGCCAAAGCTGGCCACGACTCGCCATTCCCCACCCTGGAGTTGAAAGCTGCTGAGCTGGGTCACGATCACGTGGTCGATGTCGTTGGCCTGACCACGCGCCAGGGAAATGGGTGCGGCCTGACTTGGATCGGCGGCGAACTGGTCTTGAGTTAGCACACCAGGCCACTCGCTCTCGGTCGTCGCCGCGGACAAAAACCATCGTGTCTCGGCATTCACCGAGTGCCGTAATCCAAAGTTGCCGTGCAGTTTGAGTGTTTCGCTGGCCGATTGTTGGCGGAAGCCGTCCGAGCGTGCCGCCGAAGCCGAAAGAAAGTAATCGGCGTTTTCGTTGGCGCCGCCCTGGCTTGCCCTCAGACGAGCAAAGTCAAAGCTGCCAAGGGTGGCGTCAAACTCGGTGCCGGGGCTGGTCCGACCGGTACGCGGTACCATCTCAATGACGCCACCCAGCGTGGTTGCGCCGTAGCGAGCCGCCTGAGCGCCGCGGTAGATTTCCAGGCGCTGAGCCTGCCACAGGTCAAAGGTGATCATGTCGAAATTGCCGTCGGCAGCGTTGATCGGCATGCCGTGCATCACCAGCATCAGCCCGCGCCCGTGCCCGGTGCGGTTCAGGCCCGACCCGCGCACGCTCAAGCGCAGATCCTCCGGTCCGAATCGTTGCTGCGCGACCACGCCTGGGGCAAAGTCCAGCACGTCGGCCAAAGTCTCGCCACGGCTGAGCTGCATCTCTTCGCGGGTGATGAGCGCGGTGCCGCCGGGAATGCGGCCCAAGCGTTCAGCCGCAGCCTGATCCTCCGGCGTGCCGCGAACCAGAATACGCGGCAGCTCCTCGTCGTCGGCGAACAGGCGGGTTTCAGCTGCCGTACCGGCAGGGTAAAGCAAGGCGCCAGCCAGCGCCCAGGTCAGAACAAATTTCATTGGTAGAACCTCGTCTTTCAATCATTGGTAACACCGCCGTCAGGCGATGCGCCACGGCATCAGCCTCGACCGGGTGGCCAAGCCGATTGCTCGGTGGAACGGTTTGTTGATGGGTCAGACGAGGAAATATGGCGGGCCGCGAGGCGGCGGCAGGGCAGTGGCCAGGCGCTGATGGGCCGGCGTGCGCCCGACCAGGGCCGGTACGTTCGCCGATGTTGGAAGGATTAGTGGAGAGCGAAAAATCGAAACATCCAGGCCGCAGAAATAGGCCGACCAGGGGCAGGCTTGTGCATGAGGATCATCGTCTGCAGGGTCGAGGCTGCCGTCAGACAGATCAACTTGCACCATGACGGTGCCATGCGCGGTACAAAGCTCCACCCAATGACCGTTGCCCGGCATAAAGCCATCCGGGATCAGTGCCCGAAGTAGCAGTGCCACTCCGAGCATCCAGCGCACTGGATCGAGCCAACGAGAGCGCTTGGTTCGCGCACCCAGCCTCATGGCATTGAAGGGCGGCAGTGTGCGCCTAGGTAGTCCTTGGGTCCAACACGGTCGCCGGGTAGCCGGCTTCTTCGCAAGCGGCCAGAATTTGGTCGATCGTCGTCACGGATTCGTCGAAACTGATCAGCGCGGTTTTGGCCTCGCCGTCGAATTCGATCCCAGACACCCCGGTGACCTGAAAAACAGCTTCTTCAACCCGCATTTCGCAGGACATGCAAACCATGTTGGGTATGGATAGTTTGACTTCGTTCGACG
>SKOF01000205.1 GCA_007120155.1 Thioalkalivibrio sp.
AAAGCGGAACGCAAGGGGCGCAAAGGAAGTTCAGGTCATAAGAACCCGTCCTCCTTCGCGCCCTTCGCGCAGACCTTCGCGACCTTTGCGGTTGGCTTTTCAATTCCGGCCGCAAGGGCCGAAGACCTTACTTCTTCTTGTCGTCCACTTCCTCGAACTCGGCGTCCACCACGTCGTCCTGCTGGGCGCCGCCCTGCTCGCCGGCGGCCTCGGCGGTACCCGCCTCGCCGCCCTCGGCGGACTGCTTGGCGTAGACCCGCTCGGCCAGCTTGCCGGAGACCTCAGCCAGCTTCTGGGTTCTGGCCTCGATCTCGTCCTTGTCATCTCCCTTCAGGGCCTCGCGCACCTCGGTCAGGGCGGATTCGATGGCCTGCTTCTCCTCGGCCTCCACCTGGTCGCCCAGTTCGCTGAGGGACTTCTCGGTGGCGTGCACCAGGTTGTCCGCCTGGTTGCGGGCGGCCACCAGTTCGTGGAAGCGCTTGTCCTCGTCGGCGTGGGCCTCGTCGTCACGCACCATGCGCTCCACTTCCTCCTCGGACAGGCCGGAAGACGCCTTGATGACGATGGACTGCTGCTTGCCCGTGGCCTTGTCCTTGGCCGACACGTTCAGGATGCCGTTGGCGTCGATGTCGAACATGACCTCGATCTGCGGCACGCCGCGCGGGGCCGGCGGGATGTCCGTCAGGTCGAAACGGCCCAGGGACTTGTTGGCGCTGGCCATCTCGCGCTCACCCTGGAGCACATGCACCGTTACGGCAGTCTGATTGTCGTCGGCGGTGGAGAACACCTGGGTCGCCTTGGTGGGGATGGTGGTGTTCTTCTCGATGAGCTTGGTCATCACGCCGCCCAGTGTCTCGATACCCAGCGACAGGGGGGTGACGTCCAGCAGCAGCACGTCCTTGACCTCGCCGCCCAGCACGCCCGCCTGGATCGCCGCGCCGATGGCCACGACCTCGTCGGGATTCACGTCCTTGCGGGGCTCCTTCCCGAAGAAGTCCTTCACTGCCTCCTGCACCTTGGGCATCCGGGTCTGGCCGCCCACCAGGATCACGTCGTCCACGTCGGACACGGACAGGCCGGCGTCCTTAAGGGCCACCTTGCAGGGCTCGATGGTGCGCTTGATCAACTGCTCCACCAGGGATTCCAGCTTGGCCCGGGTCACCTTGATGTTCAGGTGCTTCGGACCGGACTGGTCGGCGGTGATGTAGGGCAGGTTCACCTCGGTCTGCTGGCTGGAGGACAGCTCGATCTTGGCCTTCTCGGCCGCCTCCTTCAGGCGCTGCATGGCCAGCGGGTCGCCCCTGAGGTCGATGCCCTGTTCCTTCTTGAACTCGTCGGCCAGGTAGTCGATCAGCCGGCTGTCGAAGTCCTCGCCGCCCAGGAAGGTGTCCCCGTTGGTGGCCAGCACCTCGAACTGGTGCTCGCCGTCCACATCCGCAATCTCGATGATGGAGACATCAAACGTGCCGCCGCCCAGATCGTAGACGGCCACCTTGCGGTCGCCGCGCTTCTTGTCCAGGCCGTAGGCCAGGGCCGCCGCGGTGGGTTCGTTGATGATGCGCTTGACCTCCAGGCCCGCGATCTTGCCGGCGTCCTTGGTGGCCTGGCGCTGGGAATCGTTGAAGTAGGCGGGCACCGTGATGACGGCCTCGGTGACCGGCTCGCCCAGGTAGTCCTCGGCGGTCTTCTTCATCTTCTGCAGAACACGGGCCGAGATCTCCGGCGGCGCCATCTTCTTGTCGTGCACGCGCACCCAGGCGTCGCCGTTGTCAGCCTTGAAAATCTCGTAGGGCACCAGCTTGATGTCCTTCTGCACCTCCGGCTCCTCGAACCGGCGACCGATCAGGCGCTTGACGGCGAACAGGGTATTCCTGGGGTTGGTGACGGCCTGACGCTTGGCGGACTGGCCGACCAGCACCTCGCCGTCCTCCGAGAACGCCACGATGGACGGGGTGGTGCGGGTGCCTTCGGCGTTTTCGATGACCTTGGCCTTGTCGCCTTCCATCACCGCCACGCAGGAGTTGGTGGTGCCCAGGTCGATACCGATGATCTTGCCCATGGTGTGTCTCCAAAAATGTCTGAATTCTGTGCGAAATGTTCCGGTTAACGGCTAGATTTGGGGCATCTCCGGAGATTTCAAGGGTTTCCCGGGATTCGCGCCGCCGGTCCGGCGCGCGCCTACTCGCCCGAAGGCGCCTTGCTGACGATCACCATGGCCGGGCGCAGGAGCCGGTCGTTGAGCAGATACCCCTTCTGCATCACGGTCAGGACCGTGTTGGGCTCCAGCTCGGCATTCTCCTGCATCGACATGGCCTGGTGGCGATCCGGGTCGAACCGCTCGCCCTGGGGCTCCACGGGCTCGATGCCGAACTTCTCCATGACCTGGGCCAGCATCTTGAGCGTCAGCTCCGTGCCCTCTCGGATCTTTGCCACATCGGTCTCACCCCGAGCCGCGTCCAGACCCATCTCCAGGCTGTCACGCACCGCCAGCAGTTCTCCGGCGAACTTCTCCAGGGCATACTTGCGGGCGCTTTCCAGGTCCCGGGCCGTGCGCTTGCGCAGGTTCTCCATCTCGGCCTGCACCCGCAGCAGCTTGTCCCAGTTCTCCTCGGCCTTCGCCCGGGCCTCCTCCAGCTGAGCAAGCATGGCAGCCGGATCCGACTCCGGCCCCGCTCCCTCGGCCAGGCTCTCCTCCGGGGCTTCACCGGCGGGCTTTGGCTGCTGTTCCTCGTTGGACATAGGTCGTCTCCACTCGTGATTCAACAAAAGGCCGGCGATGCCCGGCGGCATCCGTTCAGGGCCGCACCAGGGCGCGCCGATGCGGGCAAGTCACTGCCGTCCCGGGGCCGGCCGCTCCGGGAGTCACTGGTGTCAATGTGGGATTCAGTCCCTGGAATTCAAGGCCGCGCCCAGCAGGCGGGCGGTAATATCCACGACCGGGATGACGCGATTGTAGGGCATGCGGGTGGGGCCGATCACCCCCAGGACTCCCACCACATGGCCACCCACCTCGTAGGGGGCGGTGACCACGCTGCAGTCATCCAGGATGCGATGACCCGACTCCTGGCCGATAAAGATCTGCACGCCCTGGGCATGGATGCACTGATCCAGCAGCCCCAGGATCTCGCGCTTCTCGTTGAAGGCCTCGAACAACTGGCGGAGTTTCTCCACGCTGGTGAGCTCCGCGTAATCCAGCAGGTGAAACTGCCCGGCCAGCACCACGTCGTCCACGCCCTGCCCGGCGGCAACCGCCTGTTCACCCAACTCGATGGCCGCCAGCATCAGCGAATTCATGTGTTCGCGCACGGCCTTCATCTCGCGCAGCAGCTGCTGGCGCACGGTGGCCAGGTCACGGCCCACCACCCGGTCGTTGAGGTAGTTGGCCATCTGCTGCAGTTCGCCGGCGGAATAGTCCCGATCCAGTTCGAGGATACGGTTCTGCACCTCGTTCTTGTTCATCACCAGGATCACCAGCACCCGCTGCTCGGAGAGCTTCATGAACTCGATCTGACGCAATGCGGCACGTTCGGGGCGCGGCACCCGCACCATGCCAGCCATCTGGGTCACGGCCGAGAGCAGCCCCGAGGCGGATTCCACCAGCACCTTGGTCTCCAGATCCGGACTCAGGCGCTCGCGCAATAGTTCCACCTCCCGGCTGTCCAGGGGCTTGATCTCCAGCAGACTGTCCACGAACAGGCGGTAGCCGGCAGGCGTGGGCACCCGGCCCGCCGAGGTGTGCGGCGAACTGACCAGCCCCATGTCCTCCAGGTCCGCCATCACGTTGCGGATGGAGGCGGCGCTCAGGTCCAGCCCCGCGGTGCGCGAGAGCGTGCGCGAACCCACCGGCTGACCATCGCGGATATAGCTCTCCACCAGGGTGCGCAGCAGCTGCCGGGCGCGATCGCTGAGGTCGGTGATGGACGGCGTCTCGGTCATGGAGGCTCTGGCTTCAGGGGCTTACGGTTCTGGCACTCTCTTTACGAGAGTGCCAATCCATAGTATAGCCGCGGGGGCAGGAGTCAAGTGCGCCTGCGCCTGCGGGGTGAGGGGTGAGGCGGAAGGCGGAAGGCGGAAGGCGTGGGGTGTGCGTGCGGGACGCGGCTGCTCAACTGAGCCTCACCCCTCACCCCTCACCCCTCACGCCGCACACTCGCAACATATACATCGGCCCCGGCTTTTGCGGATAATGCCGGATCATGGGCAAACCACACTTCGGGACCGTCGGCATCATCACCAAGCGCAGTGACGAGCGTCTGGTGCATATTCTCGTGTCCCTGATCGATCACCTGCTCGGCCACGGCTGCCGCGTTCTGCTGGATGACAGCGCCCGCGGGTGGCTGGAGGACGACCATGGCTGCGAGCGGGTGGACCTCGACGCACTCGGTCAACAGGCGGATCTGGCCATCGTCATCGGCGGTGACGGCACCTTCCTGGCCGCCGGACGGGCGATGGTGGATCATCAGGTGCCCCTGATGGGCATCAACATCGGCCGGCTGGGGTTCCTGGTGGACGTCTCCCCCCACGAGATGATCAGCCGGCTGGACGAGATCCTGGCCGGCGAGTACGACGAGGACCACCGCAGCCTGTTGGCCACCCGGGTCGTCACCAACGGCGCCGAACCCGTGGAGCGCCTGTCCCTGAACGACGTGGTGCTGCATATCCATGACGTGGTCCGCATGATCGAGTTCGAAACCCGCATCGACGGCCGCCATGTGAACACCCAGCGCGCGGACGGACTGGTGGTGGCCAGCCCCACGGGTTCAACCGCCTATGCGCTCTCGGGGGGCGGTCCCATCCTGGCCCCCAGCCTGGATGCCCTCGTACTGGTGCCCATCTGTCCCCACGGCCTGTCCAATCGGCCCCTGGTGGTGCACGGCGACAGCGAGGTGGAGATCCGCGTCTGCGAATTCAACCGCCGTCACGCCCATGCCGCCTTCGACGGGCAGAACAGCACCACCCTGGGCCCCGGTGACCGCCTGATCGTGCGGCGCAAGAAGACCCGCCTGCGGCTCATTCACCCCACCGGCTACGACTACCTGCAGATCCTGAGAGCAAAGCTGGGGTGGGGGGAACAGCCTTGAAGGCAGTGGCAAGTGGCAAGTGGCAAGTGGCAAGGAACACCGGCCGTAGGTCTCTTGTGCAAGCCGGACATGGTTTACACATTAAACCGGGCACATGGTTTACACCTTGGGGCCACCATGCCAGCCTCGGGCTGGGGTGATCCGGTCGTTTTGCTCATTCAAAAGTCCAAGCGGGT
>SKOF01000024.1 GCA_007120155.1 Thioalkalivibrio sp.
CAGTATGGTGTTGGAGGTCTCCCCCGGCAGGCGTTGCAGGCGCACGAGGGGGGTATTGCCGACAAAGGATTCCAGGGTGGGATAGGTCATGTACTCGCAGGGACCGTGCAGGAACGTGGGCGGACATTATAAACAAGACCGGGGGATACGTCCTGAACGCCCCCGGGCATCCGACGCGCCCGACCCGCCGTCGGCGGAACGGGGTCCGCCCACCCGGACACCTCCGACGGCGATAACATGGGGGGCATCATGCTGACCATGTATCGCACGGGGACCCCGTCCACCGGCGGCCCGCATGCCCGGGGCCGCGCGGGCGCGCGGTTCCCATGGACCTGCTGCGCGGTGCCTGCCGGGCGCATGCGGCTGCGGGAGGCGCCATGAGCCGGTCCTGGCGCATCAAGCACCGGCTGTTCATCCTGGCACTGCTGCCCGCGGTGGTGGTGGGCATCGTGCTCACCGCCTACTGGTCCATGCTCAAGGTCCAGGAACTGGAGAACCGGCTGGTCACCCGTGGCAACACCATCGCGGGATTCCTGGCGCCGGTGGTGGCCCACGGTGTCGTCTCGGGCAACGACGCGCTTGTCCCTGCCGTTGCCGCGCACATGCGCTCCCAACCGGATCTCGTGGCGATCCGTGTCTCCGATCAGCTCGGCAACCCGATCTACACGCACGTGCAGGAGCCCCCGCCGTCCGGGCGGCTTCATGTGCTGTCGGAACGACTGTTCGGGCACGGCACGCGGGCATTCGAGGCACCCGTCCTGTCCGGCGGCCCGGGTGACATCGGACACAATGCCGGTCGGGTCGGGACCGGCGCCGGCGAAGCCCGGCAGGTCATCGGGCAGGTCAGCATATCCCTGTCCACGGTCCCCACCGCGATCAAGCAGACGGAGTGGATACTGCGCAGCATCGCGATCATCCTCGGCCTGCTGGCGATCACCGCGGTGATCGCCAGCCGCCTGGAGCGCCCGCTGTCACGGACGCTGGAGGAGATGGCGGACACGGTGCATCGCATCGGCAGGGGAGAACTGGACGCGCGCCTCCCCGTGCGCGGAGGCGGGGAACTGGAGATACTGGCCAACGGCATCAACCGCATGGTGGAAAACCTCCGCCAGGCCCATGCCCGCATGACCGCCCGCGTCCAGGCCTCCACCCGGGATCTGCAGGATCAGCTCAAGCTCATCGACGAGAAGAACCGCGCGCTGACCGTTGCGCGCACGCAGGCCGAGGAAGCCAACGTCAAGAAATCCCGTCTGCTCGCCAACATCAGCCACGAACTGCGCACGCCCCTGAGCGCCATCCAGGGTTATACCGAACTGCTCGCGCAGCAGGGCAACCTGGACGAACGCCAGCAGGGGTGGCTCGGGATCATCAACGCATCCAGCCGGGATACGCTCAAGCTGGTCAACGAACTGCTGGACGTGTCGCGGCTGGAATCCGGACGCATGAGCATCCACAGGACGCAGTTCGACCTTGGCCAGTGCCTTGCCGAGGTCATCGGAATCTGCCGCCGTTCCGCCCATGGACGCCGGGCGGACGTCACCCTGGTGATGGACCCGCAGACGCCCGAGCGCATCAGTTCCGACAACCTGCGCTTCAAGCAGGTCATCACCAACGTCCTCAGCAATGCGCTGAAGTTCACCCGCGACGGACGCGTGAACATCCACACCGGGGTGCGCAGCGCCGACGGGCGGCGGCAGCTTGAGGTCGGGGTGCGCGATTTCGGGCCGGGCATCGACCCCGGCGACCTGTTCCACATCTTCGAGCCGTTCTTTCAGGCCCGTCAGGCACACACCGAACGGCCGGGCGGCGGTGCGGGGCTCGGCCTGAGCATCACCCGCGGCATCGTGGGCCTGCTGGGTGGCCGGATCACGGTGGACAGCACCCCGGGCACGGGCAGTCTGTTCACCATCTTCCTGCCGCTCGGCGACGCCGACGTACCCCCGCCCGTTCCCTTGTCGCCCCGCTCCGTGGGCGGGGTGGCGGTATGGAGCGACGACCCCGAGATTCAACGGGCGCTGCTCGGGACGCTGGAAGTCATGCGTCTGTCTGCCCATGCCTGCCGGAACCAGGAGGCGTATCTCCGGCACCTGGGCACCCATGCGCGCGACATCGGTATCGTCTGGGTGCGCGAATTGCCCGAGCACGCGCTGAGGCAGTTCAGGGATCACCCAGGCCCATGTGCCCGCACCCTGCTGGCGCGCCGCACGGGCCTTGGCAGGGAAGTCATGGACGCGCTGGCCGCACAGGGGGCACAGCTGATACCGCTGACCGTGTCGGTGCCCGCCCTTGACCGGGCGATTCGCGACATGACACGGCCCGGCGGGGCGGACACGCTGCGGACCGCGGCAGCGGACCCGGCGCATGCCCGGCTTGACGGTTACCGGTTCCTGGTGGCCGATGACAATGCCGTCAACCGCCTCCTGCTCACCGAACTGATCGAGCGCCACGGCGGCAAGGTGGAACAGGCCGAGGACGGCGATGCGGCCGTGCGCGCCCACAGGGCGAACCCGCCCGATCTGGTCTTCATGGATGTGCACATGCCGGGCAAAGACGGCATGGCCGCGCTGGAAGAGATTCGCGCGGCGGATGCCACCGCACGCGTGGTTGCCGTCACCGCCGATCTCCGCCCCGAGGTGCATATCGCGCTGCTGCAACATGGCTTCGACAACGTGCTCTACAAGCCGGTCTCCGAGGACGATCTTCTCGCCTGCGTGGAGGACGCGCCGCACGACCGCCCCCGGGCGCCCGGGGGCACCGGGGGCGACGTGTTCGATGCGCACCAGCCGATCCACGACAACGAGATCGCCCTGCAGCGGGCGGGCGGCAATCCTCGGCTGGCCCGGGACATGCTGCAGATGCTGATCCGGGACGTGGAACGGGTGCGCGCGCAACTGGGCGGGGACACGACGGATGCGGAAACCCTGGGAGACACGGTACACCGCATCCATGGCGGTGCCCGCTGCTGCGGCACCGTGCGCCTGGCCGCCCGCAGTCAGGCACTGGAGGCGGCACTCAAGGGCAGGCAGCCGGATGGTCTGGAGACGCTGAAGGACGCATGGATCGGGGAACTGGATGCGCTGCTGGAACAGGGTGAGGCCCTGTTGCGATCCCTGGAGGACATGGCGTCGAGCACCGACTGAAGGTCGACGCGATCCGTACGATCCCCGGGCATGCTGCTCCGGAACTCACCGGTGCGCCCGGCCACCTCGCGAGAGACGAAGACCGGGTGAACTGCTCAATCACCCAGGAGCATGACGAACGCCAGCGCGTATGCCCGTTCGTCGGCCAGGCTGATTCGGGACCCGGTCACACCCAGGCGCCGGGCCGTGTCTTCGGCCCGACCGGAGAACACCAGCACGGGCCGCCCCCGGCCATCATGATCCACGCCCACGTCCGCGAAGCGCATGTGCGCCCCCACCCCGACGCCCAGGGCCTTGCTGACCGCTTCCTTGGCGGCAAAACGCCGTGCCAGAAACGCCGCGGGCGCGGCGTTGCCGTGATAGCCGGGCCATTCCACCGGGTGCAGGATCCGGCGCGCGAAACGCTCGCCGTGACGGGTCAGCAGCCGCTCCACCCGGGCGATGCTCACCAGGTCCGTACCGATGCCCAGTACCGTCATGGCCGGTCGGTCACGCGCGGGCCGCATTCATGGCCGCGCGCATGTCCCGCACGGCGGCGGTGATGCCGGAGAAGATGGCGCGTGCCACGATGGAGTGACCGATGTTCAGTTCGTGCAGCACCGGGATGGCGGCCACGGCACCCACGTTGTCGTAATCGAGACCGTGACCGGCGTTGATCACCAGCCCCAGCTCGCGGCCGTGGGCGGCAGCCGACCGGATACGCTCCAGTTCGGCATCCCGGGCAGCGCGCGACGCGGCATTGGCATAGGCACCGGTATGGAGTTCCACCACCGGCGCGCCGATGCGCCGGGCCGCGTCCAGATGCGCCGGTTCCGGCTCCACGAACAGCGACACCTCGATGCCCGCTTCCACCAGCGGCGCGCAGAAGGCCCGGAGACGCGTCTCCCGGCCCAGCACGTGGAGGCCGCCCTCGGTGGTGAGTTCCTCCCGGCGTTCGGGCACGATGCAGCAGGCCTCGGGCCGGACCCTGAGGGCGATGGCCTGCATCTCCGGGGTGGCGGCCATCTCCAGGTTCATGCCGGTGCGGATGCGTTCCCGCAGCACCTCCACGTCACGGTCCTGGATGTGGCGGCGATCCTCGCGCAGGTGCAGGGTGATGATGTCCGCACCCGCCGCCTCCACCAGGCGCACGGCCTCCGCCAGATCCGGGTAAGGCGTACCCCGGGCCTGGCGGATGGTGGCGATATGATCGATGTTCACACCCAGGCGCAGGTGCGTGTCGGCATCAGGCGTCATTGTCCGGCGCAACTCCTCGTGGGCGCGGGTGATCTGGTGAATGCGGGCGCAGCAGCGCCCGGCTGACGATTCGGCGTCCCTGCAGATGGTAATCCAAAAGGCCCCGCAACAGACGCTTGGCCTCCTGCCACGCCTGTCGTGAGGCCAGGCGGTCTTCCAGCAGCTCCCGCAGGGTGCCGCCATGCACGAAATCCCCCCGGGAGACCTCCGCGGCGCTCGCCGGGCGCAGGCCCCGCTGGGCCTCGTAGACATACGCGCCCCCGGCGTCCAGGGCACCCGTATCCAGGCTGTCCAGCCCTTCGCCCAGATGGCGCAGGAGATGCAGTTCGTAACGGCGCAGCGGCGGCTCCAGCGGGGCCTGCGGGTCGGCCAGCCGGGCCAGGGCCTCGGCATACTCGTCCACCAGCCCCTCCAGGGGGATCTGCCGGGGCAGCAGCTTGAGGGCCAGCTCGTTGAGGTAGAACCCGCAGGCCAGCCGCGGCGCGGGCAGATCGAAGGCCGCCTGTTCCTCCATGAGCGAGAGGGTCTTCAGTTCACCGCGCCCCTGCCACACCAGCTCATGGCGCACGAACGAACGGCTGGCGGCGCCGCGCCCGCGGTACAGGCACGCGGTGCGCCCCTCGGCCTCGGTGAGCAGATCCAGCACGCGGCTGTTGTCCCGGAAGGGACGCGCATGCAGGACGAAACCGGTGGTAGAAACCCTGCTCACGTTGGAAGTCGAAGTTGAATATTCAATGTTCAATGAGGACACCGTGCCGGGTTCTACACCAAAGATATCGACGCCTCGACTTTGAACTTTGAATCTTGAATCTTGAATCTTGAATCTTGAATCTTGAATCTTGAATCTTGAATCTTGAATCTTGAATCTTGA
>SKOF01000285.1 GCA_007120155.1 Thioalkalivibrio sp.
GATTTTTTCTGAAACCGAACATGGATATGGATGTCTATGCAGTCACGAGAGCGCTCATCCTACCACCGGGGACCACAAGCGGAAATGACGTATCGAAAGCTGTCCGGCCTTATTGTTCTCATCCTTGCAGCCACCCTGTTTTCCGTACCGGCATTCGCCCAGGGCGTGCACGAGTATGTGCTGTCCAACGGCATGAAGGTGCTGGTCAAGCCCGACAATCGGGCGCCGGTGGTGATCTCCCAGGTGTGGTACGGCGTGGGGTCTTCCCACGAGTACGGGGGCATCACGGGCATCTCACACGCCCTGGAGCACATGATGTTCAAGGGCACGGCGCGGTATCCGGGCGGCGAGTTCTCGCGCATCATCGCGGAGCAGGGTGGGCGGGAGAACGCGTTCACCAGCCGCGACTACACCGCCTATCATCAGATGCTGGCCGCTGACCGGCTGGAGATCGCGTTGCGGCTGGAGGCGGACCGTATGCGCAACCTGGCGCTGCCGGAGGACGAGTTCGTTCAGGAGATGCGCGTGGTCGAGGAGGAACGCCGCCTGCGCACCGAGGACAACCCCAACGCGCTTCTGTTCGAGCACGTCAACGCCACCGCCTGGCTCAACAGCCCCTACGGCATCCCCGTGATCGGCTGGATGACCGATATCGAAAACTATACGGTGGCGGATCTGCGTGACTGGTATGACCGCTGGTATGCCCCCAACAACGCCACCCTCGTAGTGGTGGGCGATGTGGACCCGGACGAGGTGCATCGCATGGCGCGCCGCTACTTCGGGCCTGTCAAGGCCCGCGATCTGCCGGAGATCAAGCCCCGCGCGGAAACCCGGCAGCGGGGGGAGCGGCGCGTGGTCGTACGTGCGCCGGCACGGGTGCCCTCGGTGCTCATGGGCTACAAGGTGCCGGTGCTGATGACTGCCGACGAGGACTGGGAGCCGTATGCCCTGCTGGTGGCTGCCGGTGTCCTGGATGGCGGTGAGAGCGCGCGTTTCGCGCGAGAGCTGGTGCGCGAGCGGGAGCTGGCAGCCGGTGCCGGTGCCGGCTACAGCGCGTTCTCCCGCCTGGACACGCTGTTCATGCTGAGTGCCACACCCTCATCTGACACCTCGCTGGCCGAACTGGAGGCTGCCCTTACCGGAGCGCTGGAGCGCCTCAGGGAGGAACCGGTCTCCGAGACGGAACTGGAGCGGGTCAAGGCCCAGGTGGTGGCCCGGGAGGTCTATCGACTGGACTCGGTGCAGGGGCAGGCCATGCAATTGGGCGTACTTGAAAAGGTGGGTCTGGGCTGGCGCACCCTGGACGAAATCCCCGACCGGGTGCGCGCGGTGACCGCCGAGCAGGTTCAGGCGGTAGCGCGGAAGTACTTCAACGAGGACCAGCGCACCGTGGGCTGGCTCGAACCCCTGCCCATTGATCCGGAGAATCCGCCGGGGTACTTCGAGGGACACTTGCGCTAGCGAAGGATGAAGGATGAAGATTCCAATCCGCGAAGGGTGAATTTGGAACGTAGGTTGGGGTGGACGGAGTGAACCCCGACATGGACGTGTTCCGCACATCCCGATTGCCGGGGTTCGCTTTGCTCACCCCAACCCGCGAAACGACAGTTCCAAGGCACAAGGTACATACATGAAGCAACTCGGATCCATGCGCATCCTGATCGGCGGCCTGCTGGCGCTGCTGCTTATCGCACCCGTTCACGCGGGCCCGGCCATCGAGCACTGGGAGACGGACAACGGGCTCAGGGTGTACTTCATGGAGGCGCCCGACCTGCCCATGCTGGACCTGCGCGTCGTGTTTCGTGCGGGCAGTGCCCGGGACGGGGACGCGCCGGGGCTTGCGCGGCTCACCAACGGGCTGCTGAACACGGGTGCGGGCGACTGGGACGCGGATGCCATTGCCGAGCGGTTCGAGTCGGTGGGCGCGCAGTACGGCGCCGACGCGCTGCGGGACATGGCGTACCTGAGCCTTCGCAGTCTCACCGAAGCCGACTGGCTGGAAGCCGCGCTGGAGACCTTCACCGCCGTGCTGGGTGAGCCCCGTTTTCCGGAGCGCGATCTGGAACGTGCCCGGCGCCAGACCCTGGTGGCCCTGGAGTCCCAGGCCCAGAACCCGGGCTCGGTAGCGCAGCATACCTTCTTCGAGGCCCTGTACGGTGACCATCCCTACGCCATGGCGCCGCTCGGCACCGAAGAGAGCGTGCGTGCCATCACCCGCGATCAGGTGGAGGCCTTCTACCGGACGTTCTACGTGGCGCGCAACGGTGTGCTGGTGCTGGTGGGTGGGGTGGACCGTGCCGAGGCCGAAGCCATCGCCGAACGGGTGGCCGCGGCGTTGCCCGAAGGCAGCCCGGCACCGGAGCTGCCGCCGGTGGAACCCCTGGAAGAGGCACGCACCATCCGCGTGGCATTCCCCTCGGAGCAGGCCCATGTGTTCATCGGCCAGCCGGGCATGCGCCGCGGGGATCCGGACTACTTTCCCCTGTACGTGGGCAACCACATGCTCGGCGGCAGCGGCTTTACTTCGCAGTTGTTCGGGGAGGTTCGCAGCCGGCGGGGGCTGGCCTACAGCGTCTACAGCTATTTCACGCCCATGGAGGCGGACGGTCCGTTCCTGATGGGCGTACAGACCCAGGTGTCCCAGGCCGACGAGGCCATCGAGGTGATGCGGGACACGCTGGTTCGGTTCCGGGAGCAGGGCCCGGACAGCGCGCAACTGCGCGCCTCCAGGCGCAATATCACCGGCGGGTTTCCGCTGCGCACCGCTTCCAACAGTGCGATGCTGGGCAACCTGGCCATGATGGGGTTCTACGATTTGCCGCTGGATTACCTGGAACGCTACAGTGAGCGGGTCGAGGCGGTGGACGAGTCCGCCATCCGTGCAGCCTTCCAGCGCCGACTCGATCCGGAACGCATGATCACGGTCATTGTGGGCGGGGAGGGTTGAGTCGGCGTGAGGAGTGAGGTGTGAGGAGATAGGTGTCTGGTGTCTGCGCGCGGGATTGATTCGATGGATTCCTGGTCGCAGAGGACCCAGAGAAAAAGCGTAAACCTCGTTGCGGCGCTTCGATCCGGATTCAAGAGCTGTTTCTTCATCTTGGCGGTCTTGCGCCTTCGCGAGAGAATCTGTCTTTGATTTCCTCTGTGCCCTCTGTGCCCTCTGTGCCCCCTGTGGCCGATACGGGTTGTGCCACGATATGAAACGTCACCGCTCAAGCCTGCCACGCCCCGGTGCACCGGGGCGTTTGCGTATTGTTGCCGGGGAATGGCGGGGGCGCAGGCTGGCCGTGCCGAAGGCCGAGGGGCTTCGGCCTACGCCGGACCGGGTGCGCGAAACCCTGTTCAACTGGCTGCAGGGTATCGTGCCCGGCGCCCGCTGCCTGGACCTGTTCGCCGGGGCGGGTGGTCTGGGATTCGAGGCGGCCTCAAGGGGCGCCGCGCGCGTTGTGATGGTGGAGTCCGCGCCCGGGGTGGCAGCCCATCTCCGGGAGCAGGTGCAACGGCTCGATGCCGGGAATCGCATCGAGGTCGTTGCCGACGATGCGTTGCGTTACCTGCGCCGGTGCGACGAGACTTTCAACCTGGTCTTTCTGGACCCGCCGTTTCAGGGCGACCTTCTGAGCCGGTCCCTCGCCATCCTCGCCGAAGGCCGATGCCTGCGGCCGGAGGCCCGCGTTTACCTGGAATACGCCGCTTCGGGCGATCCCCCTGCGCTGCCCGAGGGCTGGCACGTTGCCCGAGAAGGTCGCGCCGGCGACAGCGCGCATCTCCTGACCGGACCGATCACGGAGGCTTCCGTCGGCGGAGCGTAGGCAAGAGCCAAAGCCCAACTGCAAAGGCCGCGAGGTTTCTTTATATGATCTCCTTCGTATCCTTGGCGCCCTTCGCGCTTCGGCATTCAGAGATTCGTTCGTGAACCGGATATCGCAGGCAATTCGGGAGTAAGGCATGACACATGTGGGACTACTGGGAGCGGGACTCATGGGTGTGCCCATGGGCCAGGCGTTGCTGCGCGCGGGGCATGAGCTGCGCGTTTACAATCGCACCCGCGAGCGGGCGAAGCCCCTGCTGGATGCCGGCGCGCGGTGGTGCGATTCACCGGCACAAGTGCTGGAGGATTCCGGGGTGGTGATCCTGATGCTCAGCGACCGGGCCGCTATTGACGCGATCCTCCTGTCTGATGAAACCCGCGCGCAGATCGCCGGGCGCACGATCATCCAGATGGGCACTATCGCACCCAACGAGAGCCGGGCCGTGCGCGATGCGGTACTGTGTGCCGGTGGCGCCTATCTGGAGGCGCCGGTGCTGGGCAGTATCCCGGAGGCGAAGTGCTCGAAGCTGCTGGTGATGGTCGGGGCGGATACGGATGGACAGTTCGATCAGTGGCATGAACTCTTCACCGCCTTCGGGCCCAACCCGGTGCGCGTGGGCGAGGTGGGACAGGCCGCCGCGCTCAAGCTCGCCTTCAATCAGCTCATCGCCAGCCTCACCACCGCCTTTTCCCTGAGCCTTGCGCTGGTCCGGCGGGAGGGCGTGTCGGTGGATCTCTTCATGGAGATGTTGCGCGAGAGTGCCCTCTATGCGCCCACCTTCGACAAAAAGCTGGAGCGGATGCTCGAGGCGGATTTCTCCAACCCCAACTTCCCCGTCAGGCACATGCTCAAGGACGTGAACCTGGTAGCCATGGCGGTCCGGGAAGCGGGGCTGGATGCGGCCCTGCTCGAGCCGGTGCGGGCGAACCTGGAACGGGTGATGGCCGAAGGCCATGGGGACGATGACTATTCGGCCCTCTGTCTCGGGTTGGAACAAGCCAAACCGGCTCCCGCGTAGGTCGGGCTTGAGCCCGACGCTGAGGCAATCACCGTACTTCGCAAAGCAAGCGCGTTGCCAAACGCTCCGATTGCCCGGCATAGCCGCCGCCGAACAGATTGAAGTGGTTCAGCAGGTGGTAAAGGTTGTAGAGGTCCTTGCGTACCCGGTAGCCCGGGTCAACGGGCCAGGTGGCGTGGTAGGCGTCGTAGAATCGTTGTCCCGGTCCTCCGAAGAGTTCCGTCATGGCAAGATCCGTCTCCCGGTCGCCGAAGTAGACGGCCGGGTCGTAGATCACGGGGTTGCCTTCACCGTCCGCGTCCCAGTTGCCGCTCCACAGATCGCCGTGCAGCACCGACGGAACGGGCCGGTAGCCGTCGAAGAAGGCGGGCAGCGTGTCCATGACGGCTTGCACTGCATCCCGAAGCGATGAA
>SKOF01000136.1 GCA_007120155.1 Thioalkalivibrio sp.
CCAATCCACGGTATCCACGAGGTCGGCGTGATGGAAGACCTCATCGATGCGTCCCTCAGGGGCCCTCGGACCGGCCCAGATCGCCGGTATCAGTGAGGCCGCTCCCCGTCCGAACGATTCGGTCTCTTCGGGCCTCAACGGAATCATTGCCCGGTGGTCGCTGACCACGAAGACATGCCCCTGCTCAAGAAACCCTGACTCCGCCAGTGCCCGAAGAAACTCCGCGGCGGATTCGTCCATGTAACGGAACACCGACTCCTCATCACGCTCGCCGGTACGCGGATGAATGTACGGGTGATGTGACGAGACGGACTCCACGACGAGCAGGACAGGCGTGTCGTCGTCATGTTCTTGAAGATATTCGAGCGCGCGCCGGTAAAGCGCGTCATCCGGCGCGGCACGAAAGTGCAGTCTGGGCAGCCCGTCGTAGTGAGGGTGATCGTGCCCCTCCACATCATCGAACCCCGTGTCCTTCGCCCATTCTCCCTTTCGGGTGAACGCCAGGTCGCCCGAGGTGAGAAAGGCGCTGTGCATCCCCCTGCCGCCGACAACCCGGGGAAGGGTGCGTTCGATGCCCCAGGCGGTTTCGAACGACCTGATACGAAAGAATCCCTTGACCGGAGAAAGGATCTCGATGCCGGCAAGCAGACTCATGAGACCTTCATTGGTGGTGAATCCGGACGCATACATCCGCGAATAATAGGCATTCTCCGCGGCAAACCGGTCCAGGCGCGGGGTCCAGTCGAACATTCCCCCGAACAGCCGGCTCTGATAGGGCGACCATGACTCCAGGATCAGCACCACGATACTGCCCCGATGCGATGCGCCTGGGGCGCAACGAACCGGCGGCGCCGGTTCCGCGAGGGCGGCCGCTTCAACTGGTGCGCTGTATGGCACGGAGACCCCGCCGACCAGGTGCGAAACCACCACGTTGCGGACAGCCCAGTCATGCACGTAGGAGCGTGGCGAGGCCGTTGCCCCGGCGACCGCCGCCAGGACCAGGGGGAGCACCAGCACAGCGGCGGCCCAGGGGCGGGGCCGGGCGGACGGAACGGGCAGCAGGAGAAAGACCCCGACAGCGATCATGCAGGCGCCTGCCCCGGCAAGTGCGGCCAGGCCGAGCATGCCGGTGGCATGGAGATGCTGCAGAATGATGCCGGGCTGCGCGCCGTATACCAGGATGTCCCCGATATGGAGCCGGGTGGAGAACTGCACGAACACGAACATGTCCAGTGCATAGAAGGCCATGCCGGCCACGGCAGCGAGCCGCAACGGCAGGGCAATCAGTCCCGGCCGGGCATACAGACCGAGCAGGGCCAGGGTGGCGATCCCCCCGAGAAACATCACGTCGTGCAGCAGGACATCGCCGGTCAGGCACCCCTCGCATCCGATCGCCGTGCCGAATCGCTGGTCGATCAGGCCCGTGCGCAGGGCGGCGAGGCCGCCAAGGGCGGACAGAAAGGTGACCGCCATGAACAACCGGATACCGCCTACGGACCATGGCGCAAGGCCGATTTTGCGAGAACGCGCGGGCAGCATCGGTCAGGCCCGGATCGGGGATCGTTGAACGAATGGACCACCGCGCGGCACGGATAAACGCGCCGCAGCCCATCCGGCGCCTCCGGCGCGCACCGGGGAACCGGCCTGGTCATTGTGCGAAAGGCACATCCGCTCAACCCCCGCGCAGGGTGTCCCGATACGCGCCGGTGACACCACGGATACCATCGCGAACACCCGCGTGAATCATGGCCAGATGCGGCCGAAGGGGCCTGACGCGCCACACGTACAAGGCGTAGCGCAGCAGCATCTGGCGCAGGTACACCAGCTTCCAGTTGAGCGGGACATGGGCCTCCCGGCACAGCAGTATGGCATTGCGGAACTGATAGTACAGCCGCACGGGCGAGTGCCGGGAGACGGTCCGGCCGAACATCTTCAGCGAGGCGTCGCCCAGGCTGTGGTGCATGGTCGCCCTGCAGACCCCGTAGTTGCGCAGGCCGTGATGCATTGCCCTGAGCCCCCATTCGATATCCACCGCGTCGATGAACAGGTCCTCGCGCATTTCCCCGACCACGTCGATGGCGGACAGGGGGATCAGGCACCCCGAGGAGATCACGTGGTCCACGGGGAGGACACTGTCATCGCCGCGGCAGTACCAGCGCCGGATGCGAAGGCCACGCACCTGCATGAAGGGCGTATGGGTCGGCAGGCGCGGATCGCTGTAATACGGGCCAACCGAGGCCACGTCATCCAGTGCTTCGCAGGCCTCCAGCAGGCGCTGCACCATGTCCGGCGCAGGCACGCTGTCCTGATCCATCAGCAGCACATGAGAAGCGCCCTGCGCGCGGGCGATCCGGATGCCCTGGTTGTGCGCATGGGCCACGCCCAGGTTCCCCCCGAGCCGGCGGACATGCAGCCGCGACCCGGGAAACGCATCGGCCATGGTTTCCAGGGTCGATCCCGGAGATCCGTTGTCCACGATCCACGTCTCATGCACCTGAGGCACCAGGACGCGCAGCATCCCTTGCAGCGCATCCGGCTCCGGCTGATGGGTGACCACGACGGCCACCACGCGCGCATCGTCCGGCGATGCAGCGGATGGTTCGCGGGCGGGTGGGCTAACCTGCATGCGTCACCCGCACGGCCGCCACGACATCCGGCCCGTTCCGTTCACCCGTAGGAGCCCGGTCCTCCGGGCGATGACAGGACCCCGGGCAATCGCCCACGGGAGTGGGCTCCTACGTGTCGGAAGGATTCCCATCCCGTAGGAGCCCGTTCCCACGGGCGATGCGTAAGCCCCGCGCAATCGCCCGGAGGACCGGGCTCCTACGTGTCGCAGGGATTCCCGCCCATGTAGGAGCCCGTTCCCACGGGCGATCAGCCGGAGCCCCGGCATCACCCGGGGGACCGGGCGCCCACGGGCGGGTGAAGGGGACGGAAACCGGCGCGTGAGCCGGGGCACCTTGGTCATCCGCGATCCCCCGGTCAACCGGCGCGCCGGCGTTCCCACGGGTCCGGCGGCAACCTCGGCTCCGCGGCCAGTCCGAAGGGGTCGCCGGTGAGGGTGAGGTTGGGGTTGTAGGCCGGATCGCTGTCCAGCCGGGCGCCCCACTGCTTCCTCATGTACTGGATCTCCTTGCGGAAACGCGCCTGCTTCTCCGGGGTATTCTCGTAGCCCCTGGAGGCCGACTCCACGTGATACAGGTCCGCGTAGGGGGTCCACACGTTGCGGTAGCCGGCGTCGAGGATCCTGAGGCACAGGTCCATGTCGTTGAAGGCGATTCGCAGATCGGTCTCGTTGAGTCCGCCCACTTCCTCGAAGACGGATTTGCGGACCGCCACGCAGGCGGCCGTCAGCCCCGAGTAGTTCTGGATCAGGGCCGCGCGGCCGAAGTACCCCGGGGCGCCCCGGGGCTCGTTGAGAAAGGCATGGGCCGCCACGCCGCCGACGCCGAGCACGCAGCCGGCGTGCTGCAGCCGGTCGTCCGGAAACGACAACCGTGCACCCACCAGCCCCACCTCCGGGCGCAGCACGTGGCTGACCATCTCCCGGAGCCAGTCCCGGTTGATCACCCTGATGTCGTTGTTCATCAACACCAGGACTGATCCGCTCGCGTGCGCCACGGCGCTGTTGTTGAGCTGGGAATAGTTGAACGGCCGGTCATCCCGGATCACCCGCACCCCCCGGGCATCGGCCAGGTAATCCAGATACCGCAGGGTGGCCGGGTCGTCGCTGCCGTTGTCGATGATGATCAGCTCGACGTCCGGGTAGTCGGTACGGTCCAGCACGCCGGACACGCTGTCCAGCAGCAGGTCCAGTCCGTTGCGCGTGGGCATGATGACGGAGACCCGGGGCGGATGCGCCGGCAGCGGATAGCGGACCCGCCACCATATCCCCTCGAAACCGGGGGCCGGCAGCACGGCGGCATCCCCGTGGCCCGAGCGCGCCAGGTGCTCCGCCAGCGCCCGCCGGGCGGCTTCCGCCGCGTAGGGCTTGGCCGAGCCCGCGCTGGCGGTGCTGGCAGGCACCGCCCGCCAGTGATAGAGAACCCTCGGCACATGCCGGATCCGCGCCGCCTCGAGCCCTTCCGTGATGCGCAGCACCAGGTCGTAATCCTGGGCCCCCTCGAACCCCGCGCGGAATCCGCCCGCCTGGCGAAGCAGGTCACCTCGGTACAGCGAGAAGTGGTTGACGTAGTTCTGGGAGCGCAGCAGGTCGGGGTTCCAGTCCGGCTTGAAGCAGGGATCCCGCCGCGTCCCCGTCTCCGAGATCTTGTCCTCGTCGGAGTAGATGAAGTCGCAATCCGGATGGGCGTTGATCTCCTCCACCATCCAGTACAGGGCATCCGGGGCCAGCAGGTCGTCGTGGTCCAGCAGGCCGACCCATTCGCCTTCGGCCGCTTCCAGGGCGGTGTTGGAGGCCTCGGAGATGTGTCCGTTTTCCGGACGGCGAATCACCCTGATCCGCGCATCCCGCGCCTCGATCTCGTCCAGGGCCGCGCGGGTGGAGGGCGAGGTGGAGGCATCATCCGCCACCACGAGTTCCCAGCGGGTGTAGACCTGCGCCAGGACGGAACCCACCGCCTCGTTCAGCAGCGCCGGATCCGTGTTGTAGACGGGCATCAGCACGGAGATCAGGGGCTGGTGCGGCAGGAGTGGCCAGCGCCGCTCCATGGCCGCCCTCCGTGCGGCGTTCAGTCGTCCGTGGCGCTCCACCCAGAGCCGGTAATCCACGTCTCCGGTGGAATCGCCACGGATCCACGGAATCCGGGCCAGGGTCCGAAACTCCCCCCGCCGCAGCAGGCCGGGCACCCGGCGCAGGCCTGCCACCACCGGCCGCGCGGCACGCAGGGGGGCGATGACCGCCTTGCCGATTCGCAGGCTGGGGGACCGGATCACCCGATCAACAAAGCGCTCGCGATCCTCCAGCAGCCGGCGGGTGTCTTCCAGGGCCCGGCGGGTTTCACGGACTTCGACATCCAGGCCCTCCACCCGCTCCTCCAGGCCGCGTCGATCGGCCAGCCAGCGCTCCAGGGATTCCGCATCCATCTCGTGGACGGACCGGGGCAGCGTGCGGGCCAGCACGTCCAGCACCTCCGTGCGCCGGCACAGGGCGATCGGCGGACCGCCGGACGCCGCGGGGCCATGGCACCGTGCGCGGGTAAGCCCGTCCGCCGGGGGCGGCATGCGTTGCGCGTCCGCCGGCGCGCCGGTGTCCACGCCCTCGAGATAGGCCTCCCGG
>SKOF01000420.1 GCA_007120155.1 Thioalkalivibrio sp.
CTGGAAGACAGCCTGGAGGGACGGCCCTTCCGCATCCTGGCGGTGAACCTGGGTGAGGACGAAGAGACCGTGCATGCGTTCCTGGAACGCATCAACGTGGACTTCACCATTCTCATGGACCCGGCCGGCCGCGCGCTGCGTGACTGGAACGTGCTGGCCTATCCCACCAGTTACGTGATCGGCCGCGGCGGCGAGATCCGCTATGCCCTGTTCGGGGCCATCGAGTGGATGGATCCGGAAGTGATTGCGGTGTTCGAGAATCTCATGCGGGAAAAGGATTAGGGACCAGACGCCTTATCCGGGGGGGGGCGCAGGGAAGATCTTCACTGCGGAGATCGCCGCGTCCTCTGCGGCGCCCGCCCGGGCATGCATGGTTCGCGTTCATTTGTGGACGCCCACCCGCTAACATGTGCCGACACCCTCTCAACTGCGCGGGATCGCCGCCATGTCCCTGTTCATGGAATCCGGGTCCACCGACATCTCCCACGTGATTCAACTTGCGGTGGCGCCGGTGTTCCTGCTGGCGGGCATCGGCGCTTTCATCAACGCCTTCGCCAGCCGGCTGGCCCGGGTGGTAGACCGGAGCCGCCACCTGGAATCCGGAATACAGAGCGTGGACGACCACGCCACCCGCGCCGCCGCCTACCGGGAACTGGATACGCTTCGCAAACGGGCGCGTCTCGCGTACGCGGGCATCGCGCTGGCCACCCTGTCGGGCCTGCTGGTGTGCCTGCTCATCGTGTTCGCCTTCCTGGATCACTTCCTGGCCCTGGACATGCCCGAGATCGTGGGTGCCCTGTTCATCGGCGCCATGCTCTCACTGATCGGCGCACTGATCGCCTTCCTGCGGGAGGTGTTTCTGGCGGTACGCAACCTGGCGCTGCTGCGGGGGAAGAAGGAGGAATAGAGGAGGCGGATTACAGTTCAAGGTTCAAAGTTCAAGGTTCAAGGTTCAAGGTTCAAGGTTCAACGGGTCGGCATGGCATATCCTTTGAATTTTGAACCTTGAACTTTGAACCTTGAACGTTGAATTTCCTCAAATGACTTTCGAGTGCCGCACCACCGCCGCCTCGCGGATGTAGCGGTCGAACACCATGCAGATGTTGCGGATCAGGAGGCGGCCCCTGGGTGTTACCGTGATGCCGTCCGCGTCCACGTTCAGGAGGCCGTCGGCCTGCATGGGCTGAAGCGCCTTCAGTTCTCCGGCGAAGTAATCGGCGAACACCACGCTGTGCCGTGCCTCCACGGTGGCGAAGTCCAGGCGGAAATGGCAGATGAGCGCGGTGATCACGTCGCGGCGCAACCGGTCGTCCGCATCCAGACGCACACCCCGGAAGACCGCCAGTTCGCCTGCATCGATGCGTCCGTAGTAACTGTCCAGATCGTGGCGATTCTGCGCGTAGCAGTCCTGCACCATACCGATGCTGGTCACGCCCAGCCCGATCACGTCGCAGTCCGCATGGGTGGAGTAACCCTGGAAATTGCGATACAGCGTGCCCTCGCGCTGGGCCACGGCCAGTTCATCGTCGGGGCGGGCAAAGTGATCCATGCCGATGTAGAGGTAACCGGCCTCGATGAGCTGGGCAATGGTCTGCTGGAGGATGGCGAGGCGCTCCGCCGGCTCGGGCAGGTCCTGCTCGTTGATACGACGCTGGGGCTTGAATCGCTCCGGCAGGTGCGCATAGTTGAACACGGATATCCGGTCGGGCGCGGCCTCGATGATGCGCTCCACGGTCGCGGCGAAGCTTGCCCGGGTCTGCAGCGGAAGACCGTAGATCAGGTCCACGTTGATAGACCGGAACCCCACCTGCCGGGCCTCCTGCAGCACCGCAAGGGTCTGACCGGCCGGCTGGATACGATTCACCGCCTGCTGCACCCGCGGATCGAAGTCCTGCACACCCAGGCTCAGGCGATTGAACCCCAGGCGCCGCAACAGGGACAGCGTGTCGTTCCCCACCTCCCGGGGATCGATCTCAATGCCGTACTCCCCCGCATCCTCCTGCAGCCCACCGAAATGCGTGGCGATCCCGGTCATCAGCTCCGCCATCTCGTCGTGGGCGATGAACGTGGGCGTACCACCGCCCAGGTGCAACTGGTCCACGGTGCGGTCGGAGTCAAACAGCGACGCCTGCATCTCCATCTCGCGCAGCAGCCGGTCCAGGTAGGGCCGTGCCCGGCTGCGGTCCTTGGTGACGATCTTGTTGCAGGCGCAGTAGTAGCAGACCGTGTCGCAGAACGGGATGTGCACGTACAGGGACAGGGGCCGCCCCGAGGCGTTGCTCGCCAGCGCCTGCGCCCGGTAGTCGTCGGCCGCAAAGCCCTCGTGGAACTGCACCGCCGTGGGGTAGGAGGTATAGCGGGGCCCCGCCATGTCGTAGCGGCGGATCAGTTCGGCATCGAATTCCACGTTCTGGGGGATGGGGGTCGTGGTGGTCATGGCAGAATCGGTAACACCCGCTGATGAATATGCTTGAACTCTAGTCCGCCCCGGAAGGGGCAGGGATGACCGAGATCAATACTAGGGATTAAAGGGGACGCTGTGAAGGATGCAACAAGTCTACCCCCGGAACCCCGCGCATGGCGAAGAACCCGGGTGTGGTGGTTCCATTCAACCTTCATCCTTCTGCCTTCATCCTTTCAAAAAGCTCCTCGGCGCCCACCACGAACACCCCCTGTCCGCCATGCTCGAACTCGAGCCAGGTAAACGGGGCATCGGGAAACCGTGCCATGAGCGCGGCCTGGCTGTTGCCCACCTCCACCACCAGGATGCCGCCGGGCGCCAGGTGTGACGGGGCATCCCGCAGGATACGCAGGGCGGCCTCGAGCCCGTCTTCCCCGGAGGCCAGGCCCAGGGAAGGCTCATGACGAAACTCCGCCGCCAGCGCGGCCATGTCGCCGGCGTCCACATAGGGCGGATTGCTGACGATCAGGTCGTAGCGTTCCGGCCCGATCCCGTCGAACAGGTCGGAGCGCAGGGCACGGACCCGGTCCTCCAGCCCGTGCCGGCGGATGTTCTCCCGGGCGACGGCCAGGGCATCCGGGGAAATGTCACTCAGATCCACCCGGGCCTCGGGAAAGGCATGGGCGCAGGCAATGCCGATACAACCACTGCCGGTGCACAGGTCCAGCACCCGGCCCACGCGCACCGGGTCGATCCAGGGCGAAAACCCCTGCCCGATCAGTTCAGCGATGGGGGAACGGGGCACCAGCACCCGCTCGTCCACGTAGAACGGAAGCCCCGCGAACCAGGCTTCCCGGGTCAGGTAGGCGGCCGGCTTGCGGGTATTGACCCGTTGCACCAGCAGGTCGGTCACCCGGGCACGCTCCTCCCGGGACAGGTGGGCATCCAGGTAGTCGGGGGGCAGATCGTGGTCCAGGTGCAGCGCGTGCAGCACCAGCCAGGCCGCCTCGTCCAGGGCGTTGTCCGTGCCGTGGGCATACGTGAGGCCTGCCTCGCTGAAGCGGCTGGCGCCCCAGCGGATGAAATCGCGAATGGTTTCCAGGCCCTGGGGCAAGGCGGATGGCTGCATGGTCTGTGCCGTCGACGTGAAAGATGTGGAATAATACGCCGATGGCCCGGATGCTTCACAATCGAACACTGCAGATCCTGCTGTTGTTGCTCGCCGGCGCCGTGGCCATGGCCATCGGCATCGGCGCGGGCATGTCGCAGCGCGACGCCGGCGGGGCCGGGCCCCTGTCCCTGGACGGCGGCACCTGGCTGCCGGAACCGCGTGCGCTGCCGGACTTCGAGCTCATCGACATGCAGGGCGAGCCGTTCACCCGCGCGTCCCTGGAAGGCCAGTGGAGCTTCCTCTTCTTCGGCTATACCTACTGCCCCGATATCTGCCCGCTCACCATGGCCCTGCTGGGCAGCGCCGTGGAGGAGATCCAGCGCGCGGAGCCACGGGCCGGCAGCCCCGGCGTCGTTTTCGTCTCCGTGGACCCGGAGCGTGACACCCCGGAGGCGCTCAAGGAGTACGTGGGCTACTTCAATGCCGATTTCACGGGTGTCACGGCCCCCATGGAACGGCTGACCCCGTTCACCCGCGCCCTGGGGATTCTGCATCGCAAGGCCGAGGACCCCCGGGATCCGGACAACTACCTGGTGGACCATTCCGCGTCGATTCTGCTGATCAACCCGCAGGGGCAGCTCCAGGCGGTGCTCAGCGCACCCCACCAGGTGGACACCCTGGCTTCGGATTTCCTGCTGATCCGCAAGCATTTCGAACGGGGCTGAGATGCCGGGCGCCACACCGCCCCGGTGGCTTGACCTGCTCAAGTCCCTGCCGCTCTACGCCCTGCCCCATCACGCCGTGTCCCGTGCCGTGCATGCCATGGCCCGCATGGAAACCCGGCTCAAGGACCCCCTGGTGCGCTGGTTCATTCGCCGTTACGGCGTGGACATGACCGAGGCGGCCGAACCCCGGCCCGAGGCCTATGCCAGCTTCAACGCCTTCTTCACCCGCGCCCTGCGGCCCGATGCACGGCCGCTGGATGCCGATCCCGACGCCCTGCCGAGCCCCGCGGACAGCACTGTCAGTGCCCTGGGGCGCATCACCCACGGCCGCATCATCCAGGCCAAGGGCCACGACTACAGTGTCGAGACCCTGCTGGGCGGCAACGGGCGGCGGGCCGCCCCGTTCCGGGACGGGCACTTCATCACCCTGTATCTCTCGCCCCGGGACTACCACCGGGTGCACATGCCCGCCGCCGGGCTGTTGCGCGAGACCATCTACATCCCCGGGCGCCTGTTTTCCGTGGCCCCCCACACAGTGCGCACCATCCCGAACCTGTTCGCCCGCAACGAGCGCGTGGCCTGCCTGTTCGACACGGACCGCGGCCCGCTCGCCTCGATCATGGTGGGCGCCATCAACGTGGGCAGCATCGAACTGGTCTGGGCCGGCGAGGTCACCCCGCCCCGCGGCGATCTGACGGTCACGGACTACGGAGATCGCGCGTTACGGCTCGAGCGCGGCGCCGAGATGGGCCGTTTCAACCTGGGCTCCACGGTGATCCTGCTGCTGCCGGACATCCCCTTTGCCTGGCGTGACGATCTGGCGCCGGGGGTGAGGGTGAAGATGGGGGAAGGGATTGGGAAGTTCGAAGGGTGAATCAAGGGGTCAGAATCAAGGGGTCAGAGTTGTTGAAGTTCGCTTCAACAACTCTGCCCCATTGATTCTGACCCCTTGATTCATCCTTCCACTACGCCCGCTCCCACGGAAACGCCA
>SKOF01000514.1 GCA_007120155.1 Thioalkalivibrio sp.
CACTTCCCACTTCCAAAGCGTGTCCGTCCTGGTCGCGGGACGGGTTTTTTGTCGTTTGACCGGAGAAACATCATGAGCATGACTTTCGAACTGCAGGCAGAACCGCGTGCGGACCAGGGCAAGGGTGCGAGCCGCCGCCTGCGCCGCGCCGGCAAGCTGCCCGCCATCCTCTACGGGGCCGGCAAGGATCCGCAGAGCATCACCCTGGACCACAATGCGGTGAAGCTCAGCCTGGAGCACGAGGCCTTCTACTCCCATATCCTCAGTGTCCAGTTGGAGGGCAGGACGGAGAAGGCGATCCTGCGCGACGTGCAACGCCATCCCTGCAAGCCCCTCATCCTGCACCTGGACCTGCTGCGGGTGAGCGAGGATCAGGCCATCCGGGTGCACGTGCCCCTCCACTTCGTCAACGAAGACACCTGCGTCGGCGTGAAGACCGGCGGCGGCATGGTGAGCCACCAGATGGTGGAGGTGGAAGTGGAATGCCTGCCCAGGAACCTGCCCGAGTTCCTCTCGGTGGACGTGGCGAATCTCAAGGTGGGCGATTCCCTGCACCTGTCGGAGATCGGTCTTCCTGATGGTGTGAGCATCGTGGCCCTGTCCCATGGCCCCGACCACGACCTGCCGGTGGTGAGCATCCTCAAGCCGCGCGGCGTTGCCGTGGACGAGGAGGAGGCCGCCGGCGGCGAGGCCGCGGAGGGCGGCGAGGAAGAGGAGGCCTCCTGACGGAGGCTTTGCCGTGGCGGGTCAGATCCCCGTGCAACTGGTGGCGGGCCTGGGAAATCCCGGCCCCCGATACACCGAGACCCGGCACAATGCCGGGTTTTGGTTTGTGGACGCCCTGGCACGGCAGCATGGCGCGGGCCTGCGGCTTGAGAACAGGTTCGCCGGCGAGGTGGCCCGCATCATCCTGGGCGGACGGGAGACCCGGTTGCTCAAGCCCCAGACCTTCATGAACCGCAGCGGCCAGTCGCTCAAGCTGCTGGCGGGCTTCTACAGGATCCCCGTGGAGGCGATCCTGGTGGTGCACGACGAGATCGATCTTCCGCCGGGAGACGTGCGCCTCAAGCGCGGCGGCGGTCACGGCGGTCACAACGGGCTGCGTGACATCATGGCCCACCTGGGCAGGGACTTCCTGCGGCTGCGCATTGGCGTGGGTCATCCCGGCCACAAGGACGAAGTGGTGGATTATGTGCTGCATCGCCCCTCACGCGACGAAGAGGCGGGCATCCTCGAGTCCATCGACCGGGCGCTGGCCGTGATGCCCGATGTGGTGGCCGGTGAACTTGAACGGGCAATGCATCAACTTCATTCAAGGTAAGAGACAGGATTCAGGATACAGGAACGGGCCTCACCCGGGATCGTGGCGTATCCTTGTCTCCGTCCTGGTACTTGCCTCTTTCAACCTGTATCTGGCGCTTTCCTTATGTCCCTGAAATGTGGAATTGTCGGGCTTCCCAATGTAGGGAAATCCACCTTGTTCAACGCCCTGACCCGCGCGGGTATCCAGGCGGAGAACTATCCCTTCTGCACAATCGACCCCAATGTGGGTGTGGTGCCGGTGCCGGATCCGCGGCTGGATGCCCTGGCGGCCATCGTCAGGCCGGAGAAGGTGATTCCCACAGCCATGGAATTCGTGGACATTGCCGGGCTGGTGGCCGGTGCTTCCCAGGGAGAGGGGCTGGGCAACCAGTTCCTGGCGCACATCCGTGAGACCGATGCCGTGGCCCACGTGGTGCGTTGTTTCGAGAACGACGACGTGGTGCACGTGGCCGGTCGGGTGGACCCCATCTCCGACATCGAGGTCATCAATACCGAACTGGCGCTGGCCGATCTGGAGACCGCGGAAAAGGCCCTCACCCGGCTGACCCGCACCGCCAAGTCCGGGGACAAGGAGGCCATCGCGCGCAAGGCTGTGGCCGAGAAGGTGCAGGCCGTACTCGCCGAGGGCAGGGCCGCCCGGGCCGCGGATCTGAACGAGGACGAACGACTCCTGCTTAAGGAACTGCAGCTGATCACGGCCAAACCCGCCATGTACATCGCCAACGTCAACGAGGACGGCTTCGAGGGCAATCCGCTGCTGGAGCGGGTCCGGGCGTATGCAATCACCGAGAACGCCCAAGTGGTGCCCGTATGCGCCGCCATCGAGGCGGAGATCGCCCAGCTTGCGGACGACGAGAAGGCGGAGTTTCTGGCGGAGATGGGTTTCGACGAACCGGGGCTCAACCGGGTGATCCGCGCCGCCTACGACCTGCTGGGCCTGCAGACCTTCTTTACCGCCGGCGTCAAGGAGGTGCGCGCCTGGACCGTCAAGCGCGGCGCGACCGCACCCCGGGCCGCGGGCGTGATCCACACCGACTTCGAGAAGGGCTTCATCCGCGCCGAGGTGGTTGCCTACGACGATTTCATCGCCTGCAAGGGTGAGCAGGGGGCCAGGGATGCGGGCAAATGGCGCCTGGAGGGCAAGGAGTACGTGATGAAGGAAGGGGACGTGGTCCACTTCCGCTTCAATGTATGAAGGAAGGCGCAGGGGCAAGTGGCTGGATACAAGAGGCAAGACAGGGCCGTCTTGCGGCTGCGCCTTGACAGGGGGCAGGGGGCGGGCCAAAATTCCGCCCTTTCCGCAGTACGGCTACGTAGCTCAGCTGGTTAGAGCGCGGCACTCATAATGCTGAGGTCGGTGGTTCAAGTCCACCCGTAGCCACCACCTTCTTCCGGTTCCTGATCGCCTTTGTCGGCGCCCCGTTCGGGGTCGACGTTGCCCTGCGCTCGCAATACCCGTATGGAACCGGGGTGAGGCGTAAGGCGTAAGGCGTAAGGCGGGGTTGGGTACGCAACGACGCCTACCCCTCACCCCTCACCCCTCACCCGTAAACGCCTATAATGGCGCCACCGGAACCCGGAGATCTCAGTGACCATGAAACGCTACGGCATTCGCATCACCCTGCCCGAAGGCGATCCCATGCGCGCCCCCCACCTGCTGGGCGATGGCTGGGAGCATTACCGCTGGTACGAATCCGCCGAGGCCCGCGACCGGGCGTTCGAGGAGATGCAGCATCCGCCCCCCTACTACCGCCGGGGCGACGTGATCAGCCAGGTGCTGGAAAAGGTCGAGGGGAAGGCGTGAGGCGAAGGATGAAGGATGAACAACCCGCGCCCGGTTTGCCGTCGCTTGCCGGTTGCGCCCCGGACAGCGTCTGCCGGCTGCCGAAGAAGTGCGGCGCGGCGGGAGTGTGCGCGGGTGTGGCTGATTGATCAACTGGTGGAGGCGCGGGTGGCGCAGGCCGCCGCCCGGGGTGAGCTGGATGATCTGCCCGGCGCGGGGCGGCCCCTGCCGCCGGACGACGATCCGCTGGTGCCCGAGACACTGCGAACCGCCCACCGGCTGTTGAAGAATGCCGGTTACCTGCCCGAAGAGCTGCGCCTGCGCGGCGAGATCCGTGAGGCGGAGGATCTGCTGCGTGCGACGGACGATGCGGCCGCCCGTGCCTGTCACGCCCGCCGGCTGCGTCTGCTGCTCGAACGCCTGAGCCGTAGCGGCACCCATGCAAACCTCATGGCCGAGTCCGGTTATTTCGAGGCGCTGTGCGCGCGCATGGAGGCACGCCGATGAGGCCGCGCCGTGTAACCGCGGGCGCAACGGCGCCGAAAAGCGGGGGTGGGTGAGCGATGCAGACTGTGCCCGTGCTGATCGTCCACGGTGGCGCGGGCCGCTATCCGCAGGCCGAGCACGAGGACGTGCTTGCGGGCTGCGAGGCGGCCGCCCGCCGCGGGTGGGCGGTTCTGCATGGCGGGGGCAGCGCCCTGGATGCGGTGCAGGCGGCCGTGATGGCCCTGGAGGATGATCCGCGGTTCAACGCGGGCACCGGCTCGGTGCTCAACGCGCGGGGCCGCGTGGAGATGGATGCCTCCATCATGGAGGGTTCGGGGTTTGCGGCCGGCGCGGTGGGGGCCGTCTCCACGGTACGCAACCCGGTGCAGCTGGCGCGCCTGATCCTGGACCAGGGCGAGACCGTCCTTCGGGTGGGACCCGCCGCCGAGGCCTTCGCCAGGGAACAGGGCCTCAAGGCGGTGGATCCGGACACCCACGTCACGGACCGCCAGCGGGCCCGTTGGCAGGACGCCCACGAGACCGTGGGCTGTGTGGCGCTGGACGACCGTGGGCGGCTGGCTGCGGCCACCTCCACCGGAGGGGTGTTCGGCAAGCCGCCGGGCCGGGTGGGGGACTCGGCGCTCATCGGCTGCGGCACGTATGCGGACGAGCGGGGCGCGGTCTCCTGCACGGGCCGCGGCGAGGCCATCATACGAGCCGGGCTGGCATTGCGCGCCCTGTCCTGCCTGTCGCCGGCGGCGGGCCCCCGTCAGGCGGCGGATCAGGCCCTGCGCTGGCTTGCCCGGCATACCGGTGCCGAGGCGGGTCTGATCCTGCTCGATCCCCGGGGCGAGAGCGCGGTGGTGCACAACGCGCCCCATATGGCGTTCTGTCGCATCGACGGCCGGGGTGACGGCCGTGTGAGCCGCGGCCTGTGAGCGTACGCGATCCCCGGCCGCCCACCGGAAACCGCGCCGTTCACGGCCGCGGCGCCACGATTCGGCCGGCCGCCCGTTACGAGTCCACGCACAGCGAGCCCGTGGACGACGGCTGGGACCGGGACGACGCGGACGCTCCCCCCGTCCGCACCCGGGTGACCATGGAGCGAGCGCGTCGTGTCATCTCCGGTAACGACTCGCCGGATGTCCCCTTCGAGCTGTCCATCAATCCCTATCGGGGCTGCGAGCATGGCTGCGTGTATTGTTTCGCCCGCCCGACTCATGCCTACATGGGCCTGTCCCCGGGACTTGATTTCGAGACGCAACTGTTCGCCAAGGCGGGGGCCGCCGCGTGCCTGCGCGAGGAGCTGGCCGCTCCGGGGTACGTGTGCCGCCCGATTGCCCTTGGCATCAACACCGACGCCTACCAGCCGGTGGAGCGGCGACTGCGCGTCACTCGCGAACTGCTGGAGGTGCTCCACGAGACACGCCATCCGGTCACCATCGTCACCAAGTCCTCCCTGGTGGAGCGGGACCTGGATCTGCTGGTCCCCATGGCACAGGCGGGATTGGCCCAGGTGGCGGTATCCGTCACCACACTGGACCGGGAACTGGCCCGACGCATGGAGCCCCGGGCGGCGGCCCCGCAGCGCCGGATCGAGACCATTCGCCGGCTGACCGACGCCGGCGTACCCG
>SKOF01000564.1 GCA_007120155.1 Thioalkalivibrio sp.
AGCGTCACGTGGCCCTCCCACTCGGGTTCCAGCGGGGTCACGTTGACGATGATGCCGCAACGGGCGTAGGTGCTCTTGCCCAGACAGATGGTCAGCACCGACCGGGGGATGCGGAAATACTCCACGGTGCGAGCCAGGGCAAAGGAGTTGGGCGGAATGATGCAGACGTCGGATTTCACATCCACAAAGCTGCGTTCGTCGAACCCCTTGGGGTCGACGATGCTGGAGTTGATGTTGGTGAATATCTTGAATTCGTCGGCACATCGCACGTCATAGCCGTAGCTGGACGTGCCGTAGGACACGATGCGCTCCCCGTTGGCATGACGCACCTGCCCCGGCTCGAAGGGCTCGATCATGCCATGCTGCTCCGCCATGCGGCGGATCCACCGATCAGATTTGATTGACATGGACGCCCGTCCCGAGGGCAAGCCACAAGCAGCAAGGGTGACTTACCTTGCCACTTGCCACTTGAGACTTGCCACTGTCGTTAAGTGTTCTGAATCACGATGCTCGGGAACTTGGCGCTGTAGTCGCGGGACTGCACGGCCAGCCGCGCCGCGGCCCGTCGGGCGATCTCCCGGTAGATCTCCGCCACGCGACCATCCGGGTCGGCAATCACCGTGGGCGTGCCGCCGTCGGCCTGCTCGCGGATGTGGATGTCCAGCGGCAGGGCGCCCAGCATCTCCACACCGAAGTCCTTGGCCATGCGCTCCCCGCCGCCCTCGCCGAAGATGTGCTCCTCGTGGCCGCACTTGGAACAGATATGGATACTCATGTTCTCCACGATGCCCAGCACCGGCACCTCCACCTTCTCGAACATCTTCAGACCCTTGCGAGCGTCCAGCAGGGCAATGTCCTGGGGGGTGGTAACGATCACCGCGCCGCTCACCGGGATCTTCTGGGCCAGAGTCAGCTGCACGTCGCCGGTGCCCGGGGGCAGGTCCACCACCAGGTAGTCGAGCCCGGACCAGCGGGTCTCGCGCAGCAACTGCTCCAGGGCCTGGGTGACCATGGGACCGCGCCAGATCATCGGGGTATCCTCCTCAATGAGGAAGCCGATGGACATGGCCTGCAGGCCGTGATTCTCCAGGGGATCCATGCGCTGCCCGTCCTGGGACTCGGGGCGGCCCTGGATGCCCAGCATGCGGGGCAGGCTGGGGCCGTAGATATCGGCGTCCAGGATGCCTACGCTGGCGCCCTCGGCAGCCAGCGCCAGGGCCAGGTTCACCGCGGTGGTGGACTTGCCCACGCCGCCCTTGCCGGAGGCCACGGCGATGATGTTCTTGATGCCCTCCATGGGCTTGAGGTTCTTCTGCACCGCATGGGCGGTGATGCGGGTCTCCACCTTGACCTCGACGCCCGAGACGCCCTGGATGGCGCCCACCTTCGCGCGCACCTGTTCCGCCAAGGCCTCGTGGGTGCCGGCGGCCGGGTAGCCCAGCTTCACGTCCACCTCGACACGGTCTCCGTCGATGCGGATATCCCCCACCTCGCCACCGCTGACAAGGTCCTTCTCCACATACGGGTCCTGGATCTCCTTGAGTGCGGTCTCAACCTGCAACCGGGATACCTCTGACATGACTGAACTCCTTGGGGTCAGTATCGAATTCTGATTCAAACGGGTCCCGCACGGACATCGAAAGGCCGGGGACAGGAGACGGGATTCTACACCATCGCGGGGCCCGCAAAAAAACCACCCCTTGTAGGGTAGGCGCCGGAACCGGCGGCGGCGAGCACCATGAGCCGCGCCACAGCCGGGACACGCGCCCGGCCCGGCCGGTGGCCATCCGGCCGGCAACCTGCTAACTTAGCTCACTTTTCCCGCCAATTCCGTATACCTCATGAGCCCAAGCCCCGATCACAACGCAGCCGGGCGGCAGATCCTGGTCACCAGCGCCCTGCCCTACGCCAACGGTCCCATTCACCTGGGCCACCTGGTGGAGTACATCCAGACCGACATCTGGGTGCGTTTCCAGCGCATGCGCGGCCATGAATGCATCTACGTGTGCGCCGATGACGCCCACGGCACGCCCATCATGCTCAAGGCGCGCGCCGAAGGGATCGAGCCCGAGGCCCTCATCGAGCGCATCGGCCACGAGCACCGGGCCGACTTTGCCGATTTCCACGTGGCCTTCGACCAGTACCACAGCACGCACTCGCCGGAGAACCGCCACTTCGCCGAGCTGATCTATACCCGGCTGCGGGACAAGGGCCACATCGCCCGGCGCACCATCCGCCAGGCCTATGACCCCGAGGCGGGCATGTTCCTGCCCGACCGGTTCATCAAGGGCGAGTGCCCCAGGTGCGGCGCGCCGGACCAGTACGGAGATTCCTGCGAGGCCTGCGGCGCCACCTATTCCCCCACGGACCTGAAGAATCCCGTCTCCGCCCTGTCGGGCGCCACGCCGGTGGAGAAGGAATCGGAACACTACTTCTTTCAGCTCGCCGACTTCGCGAAATTTCTGCGCACCTGGACCGCCTCCGGCAGCCTGCAGCCGGAGATCCGCAACAAGCTCAATGAGTGGTTCCAGGCGGGGCTGTCCGACTGGGACATCTCCCGGGACGCCCCCTACTGGGGCTTCGAGATCCCCGATGCCCCGGGCAAGTACTTCTACGTTTGGCTGGACGCGCCCATCGGCTACATGGCCAGCTTCAAGCGCTACTGCGAGGGCCACGGCCTGGACTTCGACGCCTGGTGGTCGCCGGACAGCCGCGCCGAGCTGCATCACTTCATCGGCAAGGACATCGCCTACTTCCACACCCTTTTCTGGCCGGCCATGCTCACGGGCGCGGGCTTTCGCGCACCCACGGCGGTGCATTGCCACGGCTTTCTCACCGTCAACGGACAGAAGATGTCCAAGTCCCGGGGCACCTTCATCAAGGCGCGCACCTACCTGGACCATCTGGATCCGGAGTACCTGCGCTACTACTTCGCCGCCAAGCTCGGCCCCGGCGTGGATGACATCGACCTCAATCTCGAGGACTTCATCGCCCGGGTGAACAGCGACCTGGTGGGCAAGGTGGTCAACATCGCCTCGCGCTGCGCGGGCTTCATCCACAAGCACTTCAACGGGCGCCTGGCGGACAGCCTGCCCGATCCGGACCTCCATGACCGGTTCGCCCGCAGCCGCGAGGAGATCGCGAGGCTCTACGAGGGCCGGGAGTTCGGCCAGGCCATGCGCGAGATCATGGCGCTCGCCGACGTGGCCAACCAGTACATCGACGAACACAAGCCCTGGGTGCTGGCCAGGCAGGAAGGGGCCGGCGACCGGGTGCAGGCGGTATGCAGCCAGGGGCTCAATCTCTTCCGGGTGCTGATGGCCTGTCTCAAGCCTGTGCTGCCGCGCATGGCGGAGAAGGCCGAAGCCTTCCTCAACGTGCCGCCGCTTGCCTGGGATCACATCGCGGAACCCCTCACCGGACATCGGATCAACGCCTTCCAGCCGCTGATGACCCGCGTGGATCCCGCGGCGGTGGAGCAGTTGCAGATCGCCTCCCGGGAGGATCTGGCCACGGCCGGCGGGGACGCCGCGGAATCGACACAGGCACTGGAAGGCGGCCCCATCGCCGATGAGATCGGCATCGAGGATTTCGCCCGGGTCGATCTGCGCATCGCCCGCATCATTCGCGCCGAGCACGTGGAAGGCGCCGACAAGCTGCTGCGCCTGACCCTGGATCTCGGCGGCGAGACCCGCCGGGTATTTGCCGGCATCCGGTCCGCCTACGACCCGGCGGGTCTCGAGGGCAAGCTCACGGTGATGGTCGCCAACCTGGCCCCGCGGAAGATGAAGTTCGGCGTCTCGGAGGGCATGGTCCTGGCCGCCGGGCCGGGTGGGAAGGAATTGTTCATCCTCAGCCCGGACGATGGCGCCCGCCCGGGCATGAGGGTCAAGTGAGTTGGTCAGTTGTCAGTTGTAAAGAACAACGGACCACTGACAATTGACCACGGACAGCCTTTAAATGCATGAGCTGAACCCCATATTCAGGGCGCGTGCGGCGGAGCTGGTTTCCGCGGGGCGCTTCTTCTTCGAGCGAGGCTGGGTGCCGGCCACGGCGGGTAATTTTTCCGCCCGCCTGGACGACCACCACATGGCCATCACGGTATCGGGCCGCCACAAGGGCGAACTCACCGGGGACGATCTGATGGTGATGGACCTGGAGGGCAACGTCGTCTCCGAGGGCAAGCAGCCGTCGGCGGAGGCCTTTCTGCACACCATCATGTACCGGCGGTCACCGCGGACCGGTGCCGTGCTGCATACCCATTCGGTGAACGCCACGGTGCTCTCGCGGCTCTCGCCGGACGGTCTCGCGCTGGAAGACTATGAGGTGCTCAAGGCCCTGCCGGGCTTCGACACCCATGAGGCGGCCCTCAATGTGCCCGTGTTCGCCAACGATCAGGACATCCGCCGGCTGGCCGCCCGGGTGGACGATCTGCTGAACCGCGAGCCCGACACCGCCGGCTATCTCATCGAAGGCCACGGCCTCTACACCTGGGGCACCGACGTGCAGACCGCACGCCGGCACATGGAGGCCTTCGAGTTCCTGTTCGAATGCGAAGTGCTCACGAGGAGGTTGCGCACATGAGCGAGCTCAGCATCTACCCGGAGAATGACCCGGGCAGCCCCCGGCGTTTCACCGGGTTCGACGACATCCGCCGTGAACTGGATGCCATCGGCATCCGCTTCGAGCGCTGGGACGCGGGCAGGCCCCTCGCGCCCGGCGCCTCCCAGGAGGAGATCCTGGACGCCTACCGGGAGGACGTGGACCGGCTGATGCGCGAGAACGGATTCCGGTCCGCGGACGTGGTCAGCCTGACCCCGGATCATCCCCAGCGCGAGGCCCTGCGGGCCAAATTCCTGGACGAGCACACCCACAGCGAGGACGAGGTTCGGTTCTTCGTGGACGGCCAGGGCCTGTTCTACATCCACAAGGGCGGGCAGGTCTATGGCGTGCTGTGCGGGAAGGGCGACCTCATCAACGTGCCCGACAACACCACCCACTGGTTCGACATGGGGCCGGAACCGCGCTTCACCGCGATCCGCCTGTTCTCCAACCCGGAAGGCTGGGTGGCCAACTTCACCGGCAGCGACATCGCCAGCCGCTTTCCGCGCTTCGGCGAGCACGGGTGAAGCGAGGATCAAAGTTCAAGGTTCAAGGTTCAAAGGAACAGCCCGTCCCCTTTGACCCTTGATCCTTGAACTTTGAACTTTGAACTTTGAAC
>SKOF01000492.1 GCA_007120155.1 Thioalkalivibrio sp.
AGATACTTCTGGCGCAGCACCTGGCGGGCCTCGTTGACGAGGTCCGGGATCTCGGTGAGCCTCTCGGTCAGACCGTACTTCGCGTGGTGTTCCTGGAAGAGATCCGAGATCTGTCCCCGGGTCTTGTGCACGGCGGGGGCGATGATGTGACTGGGCAGTTCCCCGGCCAACTGGATAATGTACTCACCAAGATCCGTCTCCACCGCTTCCATCCCGGCGGCCTCCAGGGCCTCGTTGACGTTCACCTCCTCGCCCACCATGGACTTGCCCTTGGTGACGCTGCGGGCGCCGGCATCCCGGCAGATCTCCACCACGATACGGCAGGCGTCCTCCGGGGTGGCGGCCCAGTGGACGTGCCCGCCCTGGCGGGTGACGGCCTCCTCGTAGCGCTCCAGGTAATAATCCAGGTTCTCCAGGGTGTGGTTCTTGATGACCACGGCGCGGTCGCGCAGCGCCTCGTACTCGGGCAGGGCCTCGAAGGCCACCCGGCGCTTGAGCACAAACCCGTCCTTGGCGCGTGCAAGCGCGCTGCGCAGCGTCTCGTCGCGCAGGGCTGCCACGGCGCGGGTCTTGAATTCATGGCTACGAGGCTGGGTCATCGGTTCGTTAGGCGTTAGGCGTTAGGCGATAGGGGCTAGGCGTAAGGGGTTAGGCGATAGGGGTTAGGGGGTTGCGCCTATCTCCTCACGCCTCACACCTCACGGTCCTTTGGATCGCCCAGGCCCGGATGATCCGTCATGTCCGCCAGCACCTCGGCCACGTGGTAGACCTTCACCGGGCTGTCCACGGCCTTGAGCCGGCCGGCGATGTTGAGCAGACAGCCGAGATCCCCGCCCAGCACCGTGTCCGCGCCGGTGGCGGTGATGGCGTCGGACTTGTCGGAGACCATGCGCCGGGAGATCTCCGGATACTTGACGCAGAACGTGCCGCCGAAGCCGCAGCACACCTCGGCGTCCGCCATCTCGTCGAGCTGCAGACCGTCCACGGTGGCCAGCAGGTCGCGGGGCTGGCGCTTCACGCCCAGTTGGCGCAGGCCGGAGCAGCTGTCATGGTAGGTCACGGTGCCGGCATAGCGCGCGTCGACGGAGGTCATGCCGCATACGTCGGTGAGAAAGCTGGTGAGTTCGAAGGTCTTGTCCGCCAGTGCCCTGGCGCGGATCTGCCAGTCGGGCTCGGTTTCGAACAGTCGCGGGTAGTCATGCACCATGCCCGCACACGAGCCGGAAGGCAGCACGACGTGGTCGCAGTGTTCGAACGCCTCGATCACCTGTCGGGCCAGGTCGGCGGCGGTGGTGTTGTCGCCGCTGTTGTAGGCGGGCTGCCCGCAGCAGGTCTGGGCGGGCGGCACCTCCACCCGGCAGCCGGCCTGCTCCAGCAGCTTCACCGCGGAGAAACCCACCGAGGGTCTGTACAGATCCACCAGGCAGGTGACGAACAGGCCGACATGGCGCGGGGCGGGTGTCGTGGTCATGGACCCATATTAGGCCCGGGCGGTGCGGGAATAAACAGGCGATTGGCTCGGTGAGCCGCGCAGGCTGCAATGGGGCGCGAAGCCGTTCAGTCTCAGGAAGGGTTAGCCACAGGGGGCACAGAAATCAAGGGGTCAGAGTTGTTGAACCCAACTTCAACAACTCTGACCCCTTGATTTGTTAATACTGCGGCCGCCGATCTGCTCGCTGTGGCGGGGCGTACTCGCTCCAGCCGGCTTGACGTAGTGTCGGCTACGCCTTCGCCGTCTTCCACTGCGTGCGCCCCGCCACAGCGGCATCTCGACACCCTCGCTACGAACGGTGGTGAGATATGCGGGTTAAGGGTGGGTCGGGGTCTTGCAGGCGGGATGATGATGCGCCTGATCTGCAGTCGTTCAGATCTTTTCCTCTGTGCCCTCTGTGCCCTCTGTGGCAAATCCGCCTTTACTTCCCGAGACACATCAGGTCCGGGATCGGGGCCCGTGAACGAGACAATCCCGCCCAAGGTCCTTGCGCCCGATCAACCGCGGTAGGCCTCGTCGCTGTCGAGCCAGGCCTGCTCCTCTGCGGAGTTTTCCCGGCCGAGGATGGCGTTGCGGTGGGGGAATCGCCCGAAGCGGGCAATGATGTCCCGGTGATGTCCGGCCCATTGGCGGTTGTGTTCCAGGCCCGGCTGCGAGAACAGTTCAAGGGAACGCTCCTGATCCGCCAGGGACTCGCTGTGCATGAAGGGCATGTAGAGGAAGGCCTGTTGCTCGGGGTTCAGTTCCCGGTCGAGGCCCCGGGCAATGGCGGCGTCGGCCACCGCGCGTGCGGCGGCTTCCGTGGCGAAGGACTCGGGTCTGCCGCGATACATGTTCAGCGGAAACTGGTCCAGCAGGATGGCCAGGGCCAGGGCGCCCTCGGCGGTGTCGCCCCAGTGATCCAGATCCCCCGCGGCCGCCTGCCGCCACAGGGGCTCGAAGCGTTCCCGGATCTCCCGGTCCAGTTGCGGGGTGGAATGAAACCAGCGGGAACGGACGCGCCCGGAGAACCAGAATTCCAGAACCTGTGCCGTCCCGGCGGCGGGGTCCGCCTCAGGCACCGTCATCCCGCGCGCTCCAGTCGGGGCAGGTGACACCGGTGCCGCCCAGGCCGCAGTAGCCGCCCGGGTTTTTGGCCAGGTACTGCTGATGGTAATCCTCGGCGTAGTAGAAGTCCGCGGTGTCGCGGATCTCCGTGGTGACGGGTCCGAGACCCCGGTCGGCAAGCGCGGCCGCGTAGGCCTGCATGGAGGCCTTCGCCTCGGCCTGCCGGTCCGGCCCGCTTACGTAGATGCCCGAGCGGTACTGGGTGCCCACGTCGTTGCCCTGGCGCATTCCCTGGGTGGGGTCGTGGGCTTCCCAGAACACCCTGAGCAGGTCCGCAAACGTGATCTTCGCGGGATCGTAGACCACCCGCACCACCTCGTTGTGGCCGGTACGGCCGCTGCACACCTCCCGGTAGGTGGGGTTCGGGGTGAAGCCCGCCGCATAGCCCACTGCCGTGGTGTACACGCCCGGCAGTGCCCAGAAGGCCTTCTCCGCGCCCCAGAAACAGCCCAGCCCGAAGACAGCCTCCTCGAAGCCCTCGGGCCAGGGCGGTGCGAGCGGTGTACCGAGCACCGCGTGGCGTTCCGGCACGGGCATGGCGTCCCCACGGCCGGGGAGCGCCTCTTCCGGACGGGGCATCAGGGCGGGCTTCATGAATCCGAACATGGATCGTGTCCTCCCGGTCGCGGGTTCAGTCCGCCGGCTCCAGGCGCAGCAGCCGGCCGTTGCCATGGTCCGTCAGCAGCCACAGGTAGCCGTCGGGCCCCTGGCGTACGTCGCGGATCCGCTGGCCGAGCTCCCGGAAGAGCGGTTCCTCGTCCACCACGCGATCACCCTCCATCACCAGCCGGGCCACGTGGGTACGGGCGAGGGCGCCCACGAACAGGTCGCCCCGCCAGCGCGGAAATCTGTCGCCGGTATAGAAGGCCATGCCGGAGGGCGCGATGGAGGGCGTCCAGTGGTGTACCGGCTGCTCCATGCCTTCCTTCTCGGTGATGCCTTCGCCGATGGTGGCGCCGGAATAGTCGATCCCGTGGGTGATCACTGGCCAGCCGTAATTCACGCCGGCGCGGATGAGATTGACCTCGTCGCCGCCCCGGGGGCCATGCTCGTTCTGCCAGACTGCGCCGGTCTCCGGGTGCAGGGCCATGCCCTGGGCGTTGCGGTTGCCGTAAGTGTAGATCTCCGGCCGGGCGTCGTCACGGCCGGTGAACGGGTTGTCCGCGGGAATGCGCCCGTCGTCGTGCAGGCGGATGGTGGTGCCGGCGTGGTCGTCCAGCGCCTGGGCGCGCTCCATCTCGCCCCGGTCACCCACGGTGATGTACAGATAACCCTCGCGGTCGAACAGCAGCCGGGAGCCGAAGTGGCGGCCGCCGTCGGAAGCCGGCTCGGCGATGAACAGGACTTCCACGTCGTGCAGCGCATCGTCCTCGAAGCGACCCCGGGCCACATGGGTGGTCACGCCGCGTCCGTGGTCGGCGGAGTAGGACCAGTACAGGAGGCGATTGGCCTCGAACTCCGGATGCAGGGCCAGGTCCAGCAACCCGCCCTGGCGGATGGCGCGGACCTCCGGAAGGCCGGGTACCGGATCGGGCAGCAGCGCTCCGTCGCGCAGGATCCGCAACCGGCCGGGCCGTTCCGTGATCAGCATGTCGCCGCCGGGCAGAAAGGCCAGCGACCAGGGATGTTCCAGGTTGTCAGCGACCTCCACCATGCGCACCACGTGCTCCCGGGTGTCGAAGCGGGTATCGGCGGCGCAGGCAGCGGCGAGGCCGAAGGCAAGCAGGGCGAATGTCAGGGTCAAGGGGCTGCGGTGAGTCATTGGCGTCTCCCGTTGAAAGCCGGCCGGTGGCGGCCGTCACAGGCCTCATGCACCTTTCGTGTCCGGCGGGCGGGTGGAGTTCCCCGGGGGAGTTGGCACGGGTGCTGCGAAGCGTGAAGGTGATCCGGCACCCATTGTCCGCCGGTGTTCAACGCGGTCGCGGTCGTCCCCGCCGCGCGCGGATCCGGGTTGCCCGGCAGGCGCGCGCACACCGGTGCGTCAGGACGGATCCTCGTCCAGGCGGGCGCCGGGCTCGGCCAGGGTGAGGCCGGAGAGGTCCACCCGCAACGGGGCCGCCTCGCGGGATTCCCCGATCTGCGTGCCGGGCTCCGCCAGGGTCAGACCGGAGAGGTCCACCTCCAGCGGCGGGACATCCCGGGGGTCGGCTATGAGCGCGCCGGGGGGTGCCAGGGTGGCCTCCAGGGCCGTGCCCGTCTCCCCGCCCCCGGCACCCCGCGGACCGTCCGTGGCGGATGATCCGGGAGCACTGATCTCCGTGCGCCAGCCGGCCTGCTGCAGGACGGCCTGGTACTTGCGGGCGGTGGCCTCGTCCAGGCCCTTTTTGATCACCACAGGGAGCTCGGCCAGCAGCGCCTGCACCCGGTCGTCGGGCAGCTTGAACAGCCGCGCCAGCGCCGCCCGGGCCTGGTCCGGCGGCACACCGGAGGCCGATGGTCCGGTGAGGGTAACCCGGTAATCCGCCTGCGTCATCGTTGTCCTCCGCCCGAATGGTGACGAATACTCTCCTAACCTTAAACCAAACCCGTGGGCTTTGTGACCCTTCGGTCGCGTGGACGCATCCGCCGGGTCCGCGCCGTACCACCCGGGCCCGGGAACCTGCGGATCGCGCAGAGGTCC
>SKOF01000385.1 GCA_007120155.1 Thioalkalivibrio sp.
ATAACCCGATCGCCGGAATCACGACAGGCGGCGCCGTGGCAGCGGCTGCAGTCCGCGGCCATCACTGACCCGGCGGTGCTCATCGGGCGCCTGGGCCTGGACCCCGGCCTGCTGCCCGCCGCGCGCCGTGCCGCCCGGCATTTCGGCCTCCGGGTCCCCGAAGGCTATGTGGCACGCATGCGCCCGGGCGATCCGGATGATCCCCTGCTGCGCCAGGTGCTGCCGCTGGACGCCGAGTGCCGGGACGCCCCGGGCTTCACGGACGACCCGGTGGGTGACCACGAGGCCATGAAGGTACCCGGACTGCTGCACAAGTATGCCGGCCGTGTACTGCTGGTCACCACGGGGGCCTGCGCCGTGCATTGCAGGTACTGCTTCCGGCGCCATTTCCCCTATGCGGACGCCAACCCCGCCCGCGCTCAATGGCGCCCGGCCCTGGAGTACATCACGGCGCACACAGACATCTCGGAGGTGATTCTGAGCGGCGGCGACCCTCTGTCACTGAGTGATGAGCGACTGGCCGACCTAGTCCGGGCGCTTGCCGATATCCCCCATGTGCGGCGGCTCAGGGTGCACAGCCGCACGCCGGTGGTGCTGCCCGAGCGGGTCGATGATCCTCTGCTGACCTGGCTTCGCCCCGGACGCTTCGCCACCGCCATGGTGATCCACGCCAACCATGCCCGGGAGATCCATGGCCCGGTCCGGGATGCGCTCGCGCGGCTGCGCAACGCGGGCGTGCAACTGCTCAACCAGTCGGTCCTGCTGCGCGGCGTGAACGACCGGGTGGCAGATCTCGTGGACCTGAGCCAGGTGCTGTTCGAGGCCGGCGTGCTCCCCTACTACCTGCACCAGCTGGACCCCGTGCGGGGCGCCGCCCATTTCCGGGTCTCCGACGAGCGCGCCGTGCGGCTTCACCGGGAACTTTCGGCCCTGACGCCGGGCTATCTGGTGCCGCGCCTGGTGCGTGAAATCCCCGGGGCCGACAGCAAGACGCCGGTGACTGGAAATGGCGCCGCCGGTCGCATAACGTGACTGAAGATCCGAAGAGCTGATGTAGAATAGTGAACTGGGTCACATTTTTCCCGATGATCCGCCGTTCCGCCCGCATGGGGGCAAACCAGAGAGACCCAGGGGATGTGGTTCAGACTGCCAGGCCGCGAGACCTCGCATCAGGAAGGCTTTCCGACCCGGCCTCGCCATCTCAGGCGTTGGCTGGATGAACTGCCCGTGGCCAGCATGGGTGACACCACCCGGCAGTTCCTGGACGGGCTGAGACACCTCAACGGCACCCGCCTGCCTCCGACCCGCCGGCTCGAATTGCTGGAACTGATGCGCCCCATGGCCACCGCCATCCTGAGCCATCTGGGCGAGCACTTCATCAATCGAACCCTGCCCCTTCCTGAGAGAAGCCAGCGTATCGCCGAACTCGATCACGCGCTGCTCGCGGAACTCTCGACCGCCTACAACCGTGTCGTAAGCGAACTGCCGGCCCGCAGGGGATACGACAAGGATCTGGCGTTGGCCGCCTATCGGGCCATGTGTTACCGGGAAGAGGGCATCCTGAACAGCTGGCGCATTTATGAGGCACCGCCGCCGGGCACTTGGCAGGCAATCTACCGCCTGTATCAGGCCGCGGAAGCACGCGGCGTCCAGGAAAGGCCCGTGATGGATGACGCCCTCGAGGGCCAACGCCACGGACAGGTCGGTCAGTGTTTGAAACGCATCTGCCTTCTGGCCCTGAGCCATCCCCTGAGCCTGCGTCAGGGCGAGACCGACCGGGTGGCCGCTCTGCTGGAGACGGCTGTCGATGTCGCGGTCATCTCCAGGGAGCCCTTCCCGGACGGCAGCAACAATGTTCACCTGATCAATCTTGAAAGCGACGACGCGCCTGCCGTGCAACAGGCGGACAAGGCCTCATGGGGGCCGGCCGCCCGATTCATCAATCTCACTCCGCTGATCCGAGATATCCGGGCGCGGCTGCAGGCCGTCGGCGGTGCCGACGACCGGGAGATGAACGCGGACCTGCTGCGTCGCGTGCTCGCGGCGTGGACGCGCCCGACCGGGCGACGCTTCAGCCGTGCCTCGCATGACGACGAGATCAACGTGGCGATCGGGCTGGAGGGCATCTATGCCACCATTGCCGAGGAGTCGCAGGCGTCCCTGGCACCCGGGCAGACGACATCAGGCGTCGATCAGCTCACGCTGCAGTGCATCAGCAACGACCTGCGGGTCCACGGCGGCACCGAAGCCTCGTTCATGTCCGAGCCCGATGCCGTGGGAGATGCCCATGCCTGGGATATGGTGGCCAGGGGCAACGTGATTACGGAGGGCTACAAGGGCAGACCGCCTACGACCCCCATCATGGTCGTCGGACTGGGCGATGGTGAACCGGACCACGAAACCTGGCGGCTGGTCAATGCCAGCGCAGGCGGATTCTGCCTGGGCTGGCGTCGTCAACAGGCCTGCCGTGCCCGGGTGGGGGAACTCATTGCCCTGAGAGAGAAGGAAGGCAGCCATTACCAATGGCGCGTTGGCGTGATCCGTTGGATGCTCAACAGGCGTGATCAGGGCCTGGAGATCGGCGTACGGGTGCTGGCCCCCAGGACACTGCTGGTGCTGATGGAACCATCGTGCCTGGGACACGCGGTGGACGACCCCGTTGAGGCGCTGATGCTGCCGTCCATCAAGACCATAGAACAGCCCGCCACCCTGCTGGCGGCGCCCGGGAAATTCCGTCCGGGAGGCGAAGTGCTGGTCACCCTCGCAGGCCGGACCTCGCGCGTCAGACTGACCGGACTGGGTGAGCACACCAGCCGGTTTGCGCAGTACACCTACACGCCACTGGACCGGACCGAACCACGGGATGACACCGACGACGCCGGTTTTGAAAGCGTCTGGTCCCTGATCTGAGGCCCCGCAATCATCGGCAACCCCCGGATGGATACGGGCTGGCGCGCCAAGCGGCCCGTGCGGCACAATGGGCGGGCTTCGCCAAGCCATGTCATTCAGGGAGTAACGGCCAGCCATGGACAACCTGCTGCGACTGATCATCATCGAGCCCGATCTCAACGACGCTGAGATGATGATCAGCACGATCAAAACCACGGGATTTGCCGTAAGGCCGGAACGAGCGGAAGACGAGGAAGACCTGCTCGAGAAGCTTCAGAAACACTCTCCTGACGTAATCCTCTGTACGTTGAGCCCGGCGTCCGGGCTGACCCTGGAGGACGTGGTCTCAGGCATCAATCAGGTAGGCCGCCACGTGCCGGTCATCGCGATCTCCGACGGCTCCGGCCACGATGTGGTGGAATGCCTCCAATTGGGAGCCCACGACATGGTGCTGAAGGATCGGCTGGATCACCTGAAACTGGTGGTCAGGCGGGCGGCTGAGGCCCAGGGTCAGTGGCGGCGCCTCAAGTCCGCCGAGTCGTCCCTTCGCGAGGCTGAACGGCGCTGCAAGAACCTGCTCGACAGCTCCCGGGATGCCATCGCCTATGTGCACGAGGGCATGCATATCTATGCGAACAAGTCCTACCTGGACCTGTTCGGTTACACGGACGCCGAGGATCTGGAGGGGATGCCGGTCATGGACATGGTGGATCCCGCGGATCAGTCCACCATGAAGGAATTCCTGCGCAACTATGACCGCGACGGGGACACACCCGAGACCGCCAATTCCGTGGAGATTCGCGTGAACGGTCCCGGGAAGGAGCCCCTGGCCGTGGAGATGGAGTTCACACCCGCGAGCATCGACGGCGAACCCTGCACACAGATCCTCATACGCAGCCAATCAAACACAAAGGATCTGGAGAAGCAGCTCAGTTACATGGCTCAGCGCGATCTGGTCACGGGCCTGTTCAACCGCCAGTACTTCATGGAACAGCTGGAATCGATCTTCGGCCAGGCCACTCAGGGCAAGGACCCCGCCACCCTGGTGGATCTTCGGATCGACAACTTCCAGGAGATTCGCGAACTGGTGGGCGTGGCCGGCAGCGATCTGGTACTCAGCGACGTGGCCAAGATCCTGGAGAACCGCGCCGGCGACGGGGATGTTGTGGCACGCTTCGACGGCGAGGGCTTCGCCATTCTGACGCCGCACCAGGATCTCAACGAAGCCAAGGCCCACGTGGAGGATATTCTGGGCGAGATAGCCGGTCATATCTGCGAGGTGGACGGCCGTTCCATTACCTGCACTGCCTCGGCCGGCATCGTCCAGGTGGGCGAGAACGCCCCCGACCCCGACGAGTTGCTGTCCCGGGCCGCCAGGGCCCGCGACGAGGCCATTCGGGGCGACGGCAACCGGGTGGAGGTCTACCGGCCCCGCAAGGGTGAGATGACCCAGCGCCAGCAGGACGAGCTGTGGGTCACCCGCATCAGCGAGGCCGTGGCCGCCGAACGCCTGTGCCTCTTGTACCAACCCATTGTCAGCCTGCACGGCGATACCGGCGAACACTACGAAGTATTCATGCGCCTGCTGGACCAGGAAGGCACGGAGATCTCGCCAGCCGAATTCATGCCGAGTGCCGAGCGCACAGACATGGCCAAGGTCCTGGATCGATGGGTGATCAGTCACGCGCTGCAGCAACTGGCGCAGCATCGCAAGAATGGTCATGAGACCAGTCTTTTCGTCAAACTCACCGCCGGGTCACTGCAGGAACCCGGCATGCTGCCCTGGGTCGTGGAACGCCTCAAGGAACATCGGGTTCCGGCGCAGTGCATCGTGTTCGAGATGAAGGAGTCCACGGTGGTCAACCATCTCAAGCAGGCAAAGGAGTTCGTCAAGGGCCTGAAGAACATGCACTGCCGTTTCGCCGTGGAGGACTTCGGTGTGGGCCTTCATCCGTTCCAGCTGATGCAGCACATCCAGCCCGACTTCCTCAAGATCGACAGCAGCTTCATGACCAAGCTCAAGAACAGCGAGGAGAATCAGGAAAGTATCCGGAACATCACGGACAGCGCCCACGGGATCAACAAACTGGTGATTGCGCCCCATGTGGAGGACGCCACGGGGCTGTCCATCCTGTGGGGCATCGGCGTGAATTACATCCAGGGCAACTTCCTGCAGGCGCCCACCGACAGGATGGACTACGATTTCACGGCCATGAGCTGACGGACCGCCGTGAGCGCCGCAACCAGACAGCAACGGGATGCCCTGGCCCGGGCAGCATCAGATCTCTACCGGGCGGGTCTCAATCAGGGCACCGAAGGCAACCTCAGTA
>SKOF01000390.1 GCA_007120155.1 Thioalkalivibrio sp.
GCGATCCATTATCTTCAGTTGCGCAGCCCGGAGGAGCCGGACCTGCGCGGCCGGCTCGCGCTGCGTGCCGCAAACCGCATCAGCCCCGCGGATCTGACCCGGGCCCGCAAGACGCGCCTCGAGATCGTCCCGGCCCCGCTGCCGAGGGAACACCGGCGTTACCACGAGGGGATGCGCGCCGCCTTCGTGGTTCGCCTGGAAGGGACGCCGCTGGAGGGTGCGACGGTTGATCTGCGCACATCCAACGGCACACGGCTGATAGAACGTGCCGATCAGCTCGGGCGGGTCGCGTTCCGGATACCGACGGACTTCGAGCAGGTACTGCCCGGCCGCCGTGCCACGCCGCCCGCCGAGCTGGTGCTGCGCACCGTGTATCGCGCGGATGGCGAGCGCCTTGCCACCACCCTGACCATGCCCTACAGCCCCCATCCGTCGAACTGGGAGTCGGCGGGCTGGGCGGTGGGTCTGCTGGCGGTCGGCATGGTGGGGGGCGGGCTGATCGGTCGCAGGGTGAGCGCATTGGCACCGCCCCCCCGAACTCCCGGCAGGAAGAGACCCCCGCGGGGGGGCGAGGCATGAGGTTCTGGCGCAATGTCTCGGTGATCCGCAAGCTGGCGCAGACGGTGATCGTGCTGTTCCTGGTGTTCGGGGCCTCGGTGGTCGGCGTGTACTCCGCCGACAAGATCACCACGGCGTTCCCCGCGCTGACCTGCGCCTACGACGGGCAGAGCGCAGACTACTGCGTGCTGGTGCCGGTGCAGCGACAGTCCGGGCGCTACCTGGGCAGCGCCATTCTCGGCGAGGCGTCGCTCTGGACGGGCGTGCTGACCGTCGGCCTGACCCTGGCGACCTTTCTGATCCTGTTCGTGTTGTTCAACAAGGCCTTCTGCGGGTGGGCCTGTCCCCTGGGGTTCTTCCAGGAACTGCTCGCCGGCCTGGGGCAGAAGCTGGGCATCCGACAGCCCGACGGTCTGCCGGACAAGGCCGTCAGGCGGATCCGGCCGGCCAAGTGGTTCATGCTGGCCGTGCTGGTGTTCGGCCTGCCCATCGTCGGCGGGATGGGTTTAGCCACGGCCGGTTTTGCCAACAGCGCCACCTTCTGCAGTGTCTGCCCGAGCCGCTTCCTGACCACCCTGGCCACCGGCGACCTGAGCCAGTTCACAATCAATCTTTCCAGCCCCGGGACCATGTTCTGGACGGGTGTGGGGGTCTTTCTGTTCGGCCTGATCGTCACGCTGGGGATGACCCTGCGCCAGCCGTTCTGCCGGATCTGCCCCATGCTGGCGCTGCATGCGGCCTTCCGCAAACTCGGCCTGGTGAGACTGGTGAAGAAGGGCACCCCCCGTTGCGAGAAATGCGGCCTGTGCGCGAAGGCCTGCCCCATGGACATCCGCGAGATCCACACCGAGATGCACAAGCGGGATGTGACCTTCCCGGATTGCACCCTGTGCGCCCGGTGTGTCGAGTTCTGTCCGGACAAGGACGTGCTGCAGATCCGCTATGCGGGCATGCCGCTGTTTGCTTCCTCGCCGGCCTATTTCAAGGAACGCAAGAAGGCGCAGGTCCGGTGGGAGAAGATCAGGTTTGCCTCCTTCGGGGTGCCGGGCAGGGCGGGTGAACCCGGTGAGGCCACGCGGGAGGCATCGGGCTCCCGGAGCGATGGAGGCGGGTCGTGACGGACGGCCTGGTCCTGTCGACCGGTGCGGCCCTGATGCTCGGGCTGGCGTTCGGCGCGGGGACCTGTTCCATCGTCTGCCTGCCTCTGCTGGGGCCGGCCCTGGTGGGACGGGGCGGGGGGCGTGCCGCGGCCTGGCTGACGGTCGGCGCGTTCTCCCTGGGCCGCCTGCTCGGCTACACCGGCATCGCCGCCGCGGCCGGTCTGGCCGGACAGGCCATGGCGGTAGAGAGTCCCTGGCTGATGCGGTTGTTCACGGGCCTGGGCTGCATGCTGGTCGGCCTGGTCATCCTGGTCCGCGCCGGTCGTCGCAGCGCCGGCTGCGGTGACAAGGGCAGCTCGACGGTTCGCATCATGCGACCGATGGCGGATACCGGACGTCAACGACGCGCCGTGGCCTCGGGCAGCTTCGCCATGGGGTTGGGCATGGCGTTCAGTCCCTGTGCGCCACTGGGCACGGTGGTCTTCGCCGCCGCCGCCCTGGGCAGCGTGGCGGGCGGCGCCATGCTCGGCATGGCCTTCGGCGCGGGAGCGACCGTCATCCCGGCCCTGTTGTTCGGACTGGGCGTGTCCTCGGTGGCCTGGCGCCTGCGCCTGCACCTGGCCGGCCAGCGGGTGCTGCTGGAGCGCCTGGCGGGGGGCTTCCTTGTGCTGCTCGGATGCGCCCTGCTGATGGGCTGCGTGCGCTTGTAGGGGAGCCGGGGGGCCAGAATCCTCGACTGTCGGCGCCTGGCCGCAGTGCAGGGGTATTTGACATGGGCCGAAGGGACGAGATCGTGGATGTCCCGTTGCTGTTCGTTCCTGTTGGTCCTGCCTCAACGCAAAGCGGCCACGTAATGCGCGACGGCATCGACATCGGTTTCCGAAAGGCCTCTTGCGACACCGAACATGGCGCTGGGCCGGCGCGGGCTTTCACCGCTGCGATATGCCTTGAGCACATTGGCAACATACGACGGGTTCTGGCCGGCGATGCGCGCGTAACCCTGCTCCCCCAGCCCATGGTCACCGTGACACTGGGCGCAACGCGCCTCATAGACCCCCGCCCCCGCACGCGCCAGCTCGGTGTCGAGGTCCGCGATCGGCTCCAGTTCCATGTTCGCGTAGTACAGCGCGAGGACGACCTTTTCCTCCGTGCTGAAGGTCTCCGCCAGTTCGTTCATGATCCGCTTCTCGCGGGTGTGGGAGGCGAACTGCTCGATCTGGTCGAGCAGGTAGACAGGGTTCTGGCCGGCCAGGGAGGGATAGTTCGGCCGGCGGGCATTGCCGTCCGGGCCGTGACAGGCATTGCAAAAGACCGCGCGCCCGCGCCCTTCCGCAATGACCCGCTCGAGCGCATCGGGGTCATTTTTCACCTCCGCCCGCAGGGCCTCGTAGGCACTGAGGAGTTCCCCGGGCAATGCGTGAGGGCCGTGCTCGGCTTGCACAGAGAATGCGCCCAGCATGAGCGCGGTGAGGATGATGCCTCTGATCATGGCGTTGGTCCTTCCTGAGACTGGAAACCGCTTCCAACGTGGCTGGACCGGTCCTCCCCAACAGGTTTTCCCACACATTGTCCATGGATTTGAGCCCGATGAGGCCCTCGTCCATCGCCGACAAGCTACCGTTCATGACGCTCGGGCCGTCGCCGGCGGGATGACGGATGCACTGAGAGCCGACGGCGTTTCAGCCACAGAGGGCACAGAGGTAAAACCGAACTGGAGCGGATTTCAGATCAGGCCTGAACAATGGTGTTCGGTCTTGCTCCTTGCTCTGTGACCTCTGTGACCTCTGTGACCTCTGTGGCCAAACGCCTTTAGGTCTTGCACACGGCGCTGCCTTGCGCCTCCCGCCGCAGGGTGGCTCCGGGTGTGCAGGGCGCGGGGGGCTTTACAGCGTCGGCATCGCGCCGGGGCGGAACCACTTCGCTATACTGCCAAGCCATTGCGACCCATCCACCAGAGGCATGTCATGACCCGTATCGGCACACCCCTCTCCCCCTCGGCCACCCGCGTGATGCTGTTGGGCGCGGGCGAGCTGGGCAAGGAGGTGATCATCGCCCTGCAACGCCTCGGGGTGGAGGTGGTTGCCGTGGACCGCTACGAAAACGCCCCCGGGCACCAGGTTGCCCACCGGGCCCACGTGATCGACATGACCGATGCCGCTGCCCTGCGGGCGCTGGTCGAGCGGGAGCGGCCGGATCTCGTCGTGCCGGAGATCGAGGCCATCGCCACGGACGAACTGGCGCGCATTGAGGCCGAGGGCCTGGCGCGGGTGATCCCCACCGCGCGCGCGGCGCAGCTCACCATGAACCGGGAGGGGATCCGGCGGCTCGCCGCGGAGGAACTGGGCCTGCCCACCTCGGGCTACGCCTTTGCCGATTCGTTCGAAGGGCTTACCACCGCCATCGACGGCGGCATCGGCTACCCCTGTATCGTGAAACCGGTGATGTCCTCCTCGGGCAAGGGGCAGTCGCTGGTGGCCGATACCGGGGAACTGGCTGCCGCCTGGGAATACGCCGGTGCCGGCGGACGGGTGAACCGGGGCCGGGTCATCGTGGAGGCGGTGGTGGCGTTCGACTACGAGATCACGCTGCTGACGGTACGCGCATCGGACGGGTCGGGCCAGGTGGTGACTCACTTCTGTGAGCCCGTGGGCCACCGGCAGGTGAAGGGCGACTACGTGGAGAGCTGGCAGCCCCAGCCCGTGAGCGCAGCGGCGCTTGTGCGCGCCCGGGAGATGGCCGAGGCCGTCACCGGGGCCCTGGGGGGTCAGGGGATCTTCGGCGTGGAGTTCTTCGTGCGCGGCGACGAGGTATGGTTCAGCGAGGTGAGCCCGAGGCCCCACGATACGGGGTTGGTGACGCTCGCCACCCAGTGGCAGAGCGAGTTCGAACTGCACGCCCGGGCCATCCTCGGCCTGCCCGTGGACACGCGCCTGCGCAACCCCGGCGCGAGCGCGGTGATCTATGGCGGTATGGAAGCGAAAGGGGTCGGCTACGAGGGCGTGGGCGAGGCCCTCGCCGTGCCGGGCACCGACCTGCGCCTGTTCGGCAAGCCCGAGGCCTTCGAGCGCCGTCGCATGGGTGTGGCCGTGGCCCATGGTGACGACATCGAGGACTGCCGTGCCCGCGCCCGCGAGGCGGCGGGGCGGGTGCGGGTGGTTGCCGGGGGTGAGGGTGAGTGCGGAGGGTAACCAGTAGGATGGGTCAAGCAAAGCGGACCCATGCTGTGCGGCCGGCGAGGGGCAGGAGCCAGGGTATGGGGAGCACGGTGACAACCACGTGCCCGGTCCGCATGGGCACGCTTCGCTTTGCCCATCCTACCGTCTGGCCCCGGTGGCGGGTGACGGCTCCTGTAGGATGGGTCAAGCGCAGCGGACCCATGCGGAGAGGCACAACGCCGACGACAGGTGACGATGCGATGGTGGCCACCCGCCCCGGGCCTGGCTCCTGCCTCCCTGACTCCGCCATCCGCATGGGCACGCTTCGCTTTGCCCATCCTACCGTCTGGCCCCGGTGGCGGGTGACGGCTCCTGTAGGATGGGTCAAGCGCAGCGGACCCA
>SKOF01000106.1 GCA_007120155.1 Thioalkalivibrio sp.
ACACCATCGACATCGCCGGCATTCGCATGGCGTTCGAGGAGGCGTGAGGCGTGAGGCGTGAGGCGTGAGGCGTCCAGGATTGTAGCGGGACGTCTGCTTCACGCCCGACCGATCAAGTGCGACGCCTCGCACTCCGGACGCCAGTCATCCCGGTCAGGCCGCCCTGACCAGATCCAGGCGAGGCACGGCGGCGAGCAGCTTGCGCGTATAGTCGTTTTCGGGGCGGTTGCAGACCCGGTCCGTCGGCCCGTATTCCACAACCCTGCCCTGATACATCACTGCCATAGTGTCGGAGAGGTACTCGACCACGCCCATGTTGTGGGTGATGAACAGCAGCGTCAGGGAGCGCTCCTCCTTGAGATTCTGAAGGATCTGCAGGATCTCCGCCTGGACAGACACGTCCAGGGCGCTGGTCACCTCGTCACAGACAATGAAGCCGGGATCCAGCACCAGGGCCCGGGCGATGCCGATGCGCTGGCGCTGACCGCCGGAGAACTCATGGGGGTAGCGCCACAGGCTGTCGCGGGAGAGTTGCACCTGCTCCAGCACCCCCGCCGCCCGTTCCAGGCGGTCCTCGGGTGATTCGCCGATACCGTGCACGGCCATGGGCTCCGTCAGGGCCCCAGCCACCGTCAGACGAGGATTCAGGGATGAGGCCGGATCCTGAAAGATGATCTGCATGCGACGCCGGTAGGGTCGCATCTCCTTCGGGGAGAGCGCCGTGATATCGTCCTCCTCGAACCGGATGCGCCCGGCGGTAGGGTCGACCAGGCGAAGAATGCCGCGCCCCAGGGTGGTCTTGCCGCAGCCGGATTCACCCACCAGGGCAAGCACACTGCCCCGCGGAATCTCCAGGGACACCCCGTCCACGGCACGCACCTGATCCACCACGCGGCGCAGCAGGCCCTTGCGCACGGGGAAATGGATCTTCACCCCCTCGAGGCTCACCAGCGGTTGCCCACCGCCCGGGCCGGCGGCGGGTGGGGGCGTCTCCTCCCCGCCTTCCACGCGGGCAATCCGGCGGGCCTTGAGATTCTCGGGGAGTGCGTCGATCAGCTGCCGCGTGTACGCATGCCCGGGATCGCTGAGCACCTGCTGTACATCGCCCGTCTCCACGATCCGCCCCTGACGCATCACCGCGAGTCGTTTCGCCATCTGGGCCACCACGCCGAAGTCGTGGGTGATGAACAGGATACTCATGCCGTTCTTCTCCTGAAGCGCGCGCATAAGCTTCAGGATCTCCGCCTGCACGGTCACGTCCAGCGCGGTCGTGGGCTCGTCGGCGATCAGCAGATCGGGCTCGCAGGCCATGGCCATGGCGATCATCACACGCTGACGCTGCCCTCCCGAAAGGCGATGGGGGAACTCGTGAAATCGCTCCGCGGGGTTGGGGATCTGCACCTGGGCCAGGGCATCCACCGCCCGCTCCCGGGCCTCGGCTTCGCTCATGGCGGGTCGATGCAACCTGAGGGTTTCAACGATCTGGTCGCCCACCGTGAACACCGGGTTGAGCGAGGTCATGGGCTCCTGGAAGATCATGCTGATGCGGCTGCCGCGAATCTCCCGCCGGCGTGCATCCGGAAGCGCCAGCATGTCCACCCGCTCCGTCCGTCCGTCCGGATGCCGGTAATCGAACAGGATCTCACCACCCGGATGACTGCTGATGTCCCGGGGCAGCAACTGGATCACGGAGAGCGCGGTCACCGACTTGCCCGAGCCCGACTCCCCCACCACGCAGAAGGTCTCGCCGCGCTCGATGTGAAAGCTCACGTCGTCCACCGCCCTGACGATCTCCCCGCCGGCCCGCAGGAAGGTCTTCAGGTTCTTCACTTCAAGCAGCATGGGCGTGGATATCCGATATCTTCAGAGGCATCGCGCGGAGGCGCGGGCAAAGGCACATACTCGGGATCAGGTTCGTCATGTTCATGGTCATCCGTTCTCTGCAACTGGGCGCCCCGGCGGCAGTGCCGTTCAGGCGTTCTTCTTCAGGTGCGGATCCAGCGCGTCGCGCAGGGACTCGCCCACCAGGTTGTAGGCAAACACCGTGAGGAAGATCGCGCCGCCCGGGAAGGCCGCCATCCACCAGTTGAAGGTAGAGGACTGCACCGCCTGGTTGAGCATCTGGCCCCAGGACGGATCGTCCACCAGTCCCAGGCCCAGAAAACTCAGGGTGGCCTCGGCGAGAATGGCCGATGCGACACCAAAACTGGCCGCCACCAGGATAGGCGCCGCACCGTTGGGCAGCATGTGACGGAAAAGGATCGAGCGCAGCGGCAGTCCGCAGGCCACCGCCGCCTGCACGTATTCCTGCTGCCGCAGCTTCAGGAACTCGGCACGCACATAGCGCGCGTAACCGGACCAGGACGTGATGCCGATGATGATCATCATCATGTAAAGACTTCGTCCGAAAAAGGCGACAAAGGTGAGCAGCAGGAAGAGCGTCGGAATCGCCTCGAAGATCTCGACGAGCCTCATGCCGATGATGTCCACGATACCGGAGAAATACCCCATGAGGCCGCCGATGATCACACCAATGACAAGCGCGATGCCCGTGGCGATGAAACCGATGGCCAGGGCAATGCGCGATGCATGGACCATCCGCGAGAGCACATCGGCGCCGTTCTCCTCCGTGCCCAGCCAGTGGCGCCGTTCCTGGACACCGAGCGGAGACTGAAGGCCGGTGTCACCGTAGTCGCGCAGATAATCCTTGGGTGAATAGGGAATCGGCGCACGCACGACCCAGTCATAGCGGCCTTCGGCCTGGGCTTCCCGGTACTGCTCGTAGATGACCAGCGACGGCGGCGAGACAAGGCTGTAACTGAGACCCGCCCCCACGGCCAGCGCGATCAGCACCACCAGCAGGCGCTGCCGGAACGGTCTGCGCCAGAAGAGGACGGACACCGTGGCGAAGAACACCACGAGGAGGGTCACATCGGCCGGCGTCAGATGGCCCAGCACCGGGCTGGAGATGCGCCCGCCCGCGGACAGCAGCAGGGGATAGCTGGTGGCCAGGAACGGCGAAAACACGGCCACGCCCGCCAGGAGCAGTATCCACGCCATGCCGAAACGGGCACCCCAGCGCTTGAACACTTCCCTGAGCACCTCGGCGCTGTAACTGCGCCGGCGCAGCGGCTGGCCTGTCACGGCAGCGGCCTCAGTCATAACTCACCCGCGGATCGACGATGGCGTAGCACAGATCCGCCAGCAGGTAACCGGCCAGGGTCAGCAGGCCGCTGATCAGCGTCACCGACAGCACCAGCTCCCGGTCGCGCCCGCGGACCGCATCCACGGCGAGCTTGCCCATGCCGTCGATGCTGAAGATGGTCTCCACGATCACCGACCCGGCCAGCAGGCTCGGCAGCAACGTGGCCGAGACGGTAATCAGCGGCAACAGGGAATTGCGGAACACGTGCCTCCAGAGCACGTCCCGCTCGGAGACGCCCTTGGCACGCGCCGTGCGTGCGTAGTCGGCCATCAGGTTCTCAAGCAGGGAGGAACGCGTCAGTTTGGCGAGAAAGGCGAAGCCACCGTAGGAAAGGCAGATGACCGGCAGCACGAGATGCCAGCTGCGATCCAGCAGGAAGCCGCGCACGAAGCCCTCCTGCCCGACCTGGGCGGCGACCACCACACCCAGGATGACGCCCAACAGCCCGAGGGTGGCCGTACGCAGGGCATCAAATCCGCTCCACCCGATGGCGGCAAGCATGCCCCCGACCAGCACTGCCATCACCACGTTGAATGCGCCGAAACCGGCAATGCCCGCCGGCTGCGACGCCACAAGGGCGCCGGCCACCGCACCGAGCACACCGAGCACGGCCATGCGCAGGCGAACCGCCCCCCTGATACTCAGCCACACCAGCAGGACAGCGCCGATACCCGCCAGCAGAAAGACCATCAGTACGTCGCCAAGACTCCCCCAGTGGGGAAGAAAGGGCATGTCCAGCGCCTCCCGGCGGCTCAGCCCTCCGGTCGGAAACCACCGCCAGAACTGATCCGAGGCAAAGAAGCCGATCATCAGCACGCCTGCCAGCATGGTAGGCACCGACCACAGTCCCAGCATCACCACGCTGGAACTCACGTCGAAGCTGCTGCCGCGGCGTGTCGCCGCGTGCACTCCGACGGCGATGGCGATCACATAGATCAGCGGAATGGAGATCACATTGAGCAGCAGGGTGATGGGCAGGCGTTCCGCAATCAGGTCCATCACCGGACGACCGTAACGAAAGCTGGTGCCCAGATCCGACCCCTTGAGAAGGGAAAAACGGCCCAGCTCACCGGTAGCCTCGTCGACGCGAAACCCCACCGGTGACACGTTGTTGAGCCAGCGCAGGTACTGAACCGGTGCCGGCTGATCCAGCCCGTAACGGCGGTTGTAATAATCCTCCAGCGCCTGCTTGGCCTGCGGCTCCAGATTGAGCCCGTCGACCAGCGCCTGCGCGCTGATGCCCCCGGGCGCCGCCGCCATCACCACGAACACGACGAGCGTGATGCCCAGCAGCGTGGGAAACATCAGCATCAGTCGGCGAAGAATGTACGTGGTCACGGGAAAGGACTATTCAAGATTCAAGATTCAAGATTCAAAATTCAAAATTCAAGATTCAAAGGGGGACGGTTGCATGGCATGGCCTTGGATGCCGTCGGCCCATCCCCTTGAATGTTGAATCTTGAATCTTGAATCTTGAATTTTGCGTATTGAATCATCTCGCATATCTCTGCTGCTCCACCGGCACATAGATCTCCACCGGCACGATGCCCATGTTGAGACCGAGCCGCGTGATGTCCAGGTTCTTCACACGCCGGTCGATGAAGGCGAGCGTCTGGCGGCGCATCAGGAAGGTGTAGGGCTGGTCCTCGTGAAGGATGCGCTCCGCCTCCTGCCACAGCGGCATGCGCGCATCCTCGTCCACCTCGCCTCGGGCGCGGTCGATGAGCTCGTCCAGTGCCGAGTTGCGGTAGTTGATGAAGTTGTCACCGCCGCCCACCGTCTGGCTTGAATGAAACATCTGGTAGATGTCGGTTTCCACGCCGCTGGTCCAGCCCAGCGTGATGGCGTCGAAGTCCTTGCGGTTGAGCAGATCCAGCATGACCGACCACTCCGTGGGGCGCGGGCGCATGAGAATGCCCGCGCGCGCATAGAGATCGCGCAGAAACAGCACGATACGGCGCGTATCCTCATTGTCCTGGAAGAACACCAGA
>SKOF01000118.1 GCA_007120155.1 Thioalkalivibrio sp.
ACCCTCACGCGCAAGGGCTACATCCGACTGTTCACCCAGCTCTGGGGCACACCCAATTTCGCCGACACCGAGGCATTTTGCTCCGAGTCCAAGAACGTGGCCTTCGAGGCGACACTGGGGATAGCCGGCAGCGGCAACAGCTATACGCCCGACGATCTGGGCAGCGCCGAACTGTACGTGTACGTGGGTGACAACCAGGCCGAATCGCGCCCGGTGCACTTCGGCATGATCAACGACTGGCGGCTGCAGAACGGCGCACGCATGATCGTCGTCGACCCGCGCCTCACGGTGACCGCCAGCAAGGCAGACCTTTGGCTGCCCATTCGCACCGGTACAGACATGGCGCTGGCGCTGGCCCTGACCTATCACATCCTGAATGCCGGTCTGCATGACGAGATCTTCTGCGACAACTGGGTACTGGGCTGGCGTGAGTGGCGTGACCACATCCTGGCGCGCGGCTATTCACCCGCCTGGGCTGCGCCGATCACGGGTATCGAGGAACAGGCCATCCGGAGTCTGGCTGAGGAGATCGCAGCGGCGGACGGCTGCGTGATCTTCGGCGCCCGCGGCATCAACCAGCACAGCAACGGCACCCAGACCAATCGCACGCTGCTGTTCCTGGCAGCGATCACGGGCAACGCGGGACGCAAGGGGGGCACCTACTTCAACTACGGCACGCCGTCACCGGTCATCGCCAATGCCCCGGAGGAACGTCGGGCCCCTGTGGAAAGGCCCATGGCCGCCACAAACCCGACCGGCTGGCTGGACGCCATGGTCAGTGGCGATCCCTATCCCATGCGGGCGCTCATCACCGCCAACAATCCGCTCACGGCCTGGCCTGACCAGACCCGTGTGCGCGAGGCATTTGAGGCCCTGGACCTGCTCGTGCACGTCGAACTGTTCCGAAACGAGACCAGCGCATACGCCGACTACATCCTGCCCGCGGCGACCGGAGTGGAGAAGGGCGAGATCGGGCGGGCCAGCGAGGACCGGAGGGTGGTGTGGATCGACAAGGTGATCGATCCACCCGGCGAGGCGAAGCCCGACGGCTGGATCTGGATCGAACTGGGCAGGCGTTTCGGATTCGATGACGTGCTCAGGGAGGAGTACAAGGACAGCAGCCGATTCTGGGACGAGATGTGCATCGGTCACCTGTGGATGCGCGGCTGCACGCAGAAGCGCCTGCATTCGGTCCCGTGGCGGTGGGTGCGCACCCCGCTGGTCGACGAGGATGCGGCGGAGATCGGCACGCTGCACCTGGAAGGCACCACGGCGACAGGGTATCCGGAAGGACACCGTTTCCCGACACCCAGCGGGAAGCTGGAGTTCTGGACCGAGGCCCTGGACGCCCGGTTCGGGGTGCTGGGCCTGTCGGCGCTGCCGGAGTTCTACACCGACTCGGAGCAGCTCATGGATCTGCCCCACCTCCGGCCGCGCGGCGGCGATGCGTCCCCGGTACGCAATTCCTTTGCCAAGGGGAATGTGTATACGATGCCTGTCGAGATCACGCAGCCAGACGACGAGTCACCGGCACGAGTACTCGCGGCGCAGGGGTATGACACGGAACTCATCACGGGCCGTCCGCCCGCGCCACACTTCCATTCCTGGACCCACTACGCGTGGCAGGCCCAGGAAATGTGGCCGGATCTCTACGTCCAGATCCATCCCGCCAAGGCGAGGCGCATGGGTATCCGGGATGGACAGGAGGTCACGGTGGAAACGGTCCGGGGCCGCATTCAGGCGCGGGCCTGGGTCTATCCCGGTATTCGCGAAGACGCGGTCTACGTGCCCATCGGTTGGGATGCCAGCCAGCCCTTCCATCCCTGGAGATCGGTGAACTTTCTCACCGACTCGCGGCAGCGGGACCCCCTGTCGGATCATTCCAACCTCAAGAGTTATCTCTGCAGGATCGTACCGGGGCAGTCCGATTAGCCCGAGTATCTCGTGCGGCAGCGCGGATCCGGATACCTGCCCGGGCGCAGGCAGTTGGCGCGTTGCGTGGTCACCGACAGAACATTCCGATACGGTCTCCTGAATGTCTGCGGGTAGATTGAGACCGGGCCTCGCGCAGCCTGCCTGAAGGCAACGCTTGCCTGCACTAGAATATCCGTGGCTCTGCGGAAGTGATATCTGTCGACCACAGGAATGCATTCACGGAGAAATCATGACCCGGACACTGAATAACCTGATCCGGTCCGCCTGCAAACGCACCCGGGAGATCAGTGCCGCCAGCGGATCCACCGTTGCCCGGACAACGCGGGTCGGTCCGTGAAGGCACTGAGAATCACCCGCAGGCTCGCGCTGCTGCTCGTCCACATGGTCGTCGGTATCGCGGTGGTGGTGCTGCTGGGTCATCAGCGCGACGGCGGAGGCGCACCCCGGGGCCGATTCGAGCGGGCGGTGCGCTGGTGGCTTGCGCGTATCCCGCGCATCGCCGGCGTCCGGGTCCATGTCCGGGGTGTGCCGGCGTCAGCGCCGGTGCTCACGGTGTCCAATCACGTCTCCTGGCTGGACATCCCGGTGCTCGGCGGGCTCGCGTCGGTGGGTTTCCTGTCCAAGGAGGAGATTCGCCGCTGGCCGCTGATCGGCTGGTTCGCCACACGCGCCGGCACCCTGTTCATCCGCCGCGGGGCCCACGCGGCGGCCGCGGTCACCGAACGCATATCCGGGGAGCTGGTCCGCGGTCGCCGGGTGCACGTGTTCGCCGAGGCGACCACCACAGACGGAACCGACGTGCGCCGATTCCATCCCCGCCTCCTGGCCGCCGCCCAGGCTACCGGCAGTCCTATCCAGCCGGTGGCCCTCCGATACCTTCCCACGCCGGACGGGCGTCCCACCCCGGCGCCGTATCATGGGGGCGCCGTGCTGTTTCCCCACCTTCTGCGGGTGCTGGCCGAGCCGCGCCTGGACGTGGAAGTGCACTTTCTTGAACTCATTCCGACGACGGAACAGGACCGCCGCGGTCTGGCGGACGCGGCCCGTCAGGCCGTGCGTGCCGTGGTGGTGAGCAAGTGCGAGCAGGCGAATCCGGACTAAATGGGCAACTCCTCGATATCGATACCATACTCGCCGACGGCGAGGGTCCTGACGATCCGGACCGGGAGATCGTCCTTGTTGTAGGTATCCAGATTGACCAGTGGATAGGCCCCGTACGGCTGCTTGCTCGGATCAAGCAGCAGGATGACATTGGGTCTCAGGTTGCGGCCCGAGTTCTGGGACTGGACGATGGCGACTTCTCCGGAACTGAGTTCAACCAGCGAACCGGTCGGGTACGCGCTCAGGGTCTGGATGAAGTACTCGACCAGCATCTCGTCAAACAGCTTCCCTCTCTGCTTGTACAGCATCTCCTCGGCTTTTGACGGGGAAATCGCGTCTGCAAACGGCCGCGGCCGGGTGACCGCCACGTACTGGTCGACGATGCCTGCGATCTGCCCGAACAAGGGAATATGGCCGCCCGTGAGTCCGTCCGGGTAGCCGCAGCCATCGAGCCGCTCATGGTGGGTGCGCACGATGTTCAGGACCTCGGGCGGGTAATCGGCGCTTTCCGCCAGAAGCTTTACGCCCAGTTCGACATGGCCCTTCATCAGTTCCCATTCTTCATTACTCAGGCGCCCGGTCTTGTGCTGGACAGCCGTTGGCAGTCGCAGTTTGCCGATGTCCATCAACAGGCAGCCGATGGCGAGGTTCTGAAGCCCCTGCTCCGCGATGCCGAGCTTCCTGCCCAGGGCGGTTGCCCACACCGCGGCGGTCAGCGAATCCTTGTACAGGTGGGAGTCGAACTTCTTGAGGCGCGTGAGCCAGATATAGGCGTCGGGGTTTCGGGTGATGCTGTTGACCAGGTTCTTCGCGGGCTGCTGAAAGATCTCGAACGACACAGGCCTGCCTACCCGGACCAGGGATTCGACCTCCGCGAAGAGTTCCCCGAACACTTCCTGCGAGGGTTTGGCTTCGCTGATCTCCCTGTCGACGGGGACGGAATCCACATAGGTCGTCTGGTGGAGAATCGTGGACGTCGCGTGCGTCTCCGTACGCCCGGAACCCTTCCTCGTCAGTTCGATCTCTTCATCGGGAACAATGACATACGCGTAGCGGGCGTGCCTGCACAGCTCGTCGATATCCTGCTGAGTGTGAAGTTCGAAACCCTGAAACATGAAGGGTGTCTCGGTCCACGGCCGGTCGAGACTGGCCACATACATGCCGATGGCAAGCTGATCACAGGAGACTTTCTTTATAGGCATGACAGATGTTTGGTTGGCTTTTTATTGGATGAGATAATGGCTGATAGTGCCGATTCTAGTGGAATCAGAGGCGATACGACAGGCTGCTTCCGGACCGGCTGTCCGTGGTGATCCGCCGTGGCTACGGCCTTCGCCACGGACCCAGGTCAAGGCCGGTCAGTTCCGCAAGCCTGTGGTTGAAGGGGGCAAAGCGCTCGGCCAGCTCCTGCCGGATGTCGTCGGGGAAAGCGGGTCGGCGAGCCGGGACGGCGCCGCCGAGTTTCATGGCCAGGCGATGGATCCGACGGCCCTTTCCGAAGAGCTTGTGGGCCAGCCAGATCCCCGGGACCAGACCCGGCGCCCGGGAAGGGTGCGAATGCAGGCGCGGCGGGTGGGTCGCAAAACCCGGCACCCCGAGGAAATCGGTGATCCGGCCCAGCTCGGTGGCCGGATCGGCAATGAACCGTTCAAACAGCACGAAATGCATCTGGCTGAGCGGGAACCAGCGCAGATATTCTTCGATCTGCACGACATACTTGCCACGCTCGACGTAACCGGTTGCCGCGCCGTGGGCCTTTACGCGGGCGGGCTCGCGTGCCAGCGCAGCCCTCAGAGAACGCAGTTCGTAGCCGGTACGGCGTCGATGCAGGTAGTGGGAGTAGGCCCGGTAGACCGGGTCCCGAAAAATCCAGATCAGTCGGGCATCCGGCATGGCCGCCCGGATGCGTTCCGCGCAACCGGGGATGCAACAGTACGCGGGTGTCTTCTCGCCGATCAGGGTGGTCGCGGCAGATCGGTCGTCCAGGCCCGCGGTCACGTACTGCGAGTACCACTCGAGGCCGCGGGCGTAGTTCTCATCGCGATTGAAGAAGTGCACTTCTCTGGGATGCATGTGAATGTGGGGATGCATCCTCAGTGAATCACGCAATGAGCACGTGCCGGATTTCATGGTGCCGACGAT
>SKOF01000028.1 GCA_007120155.1 Thioalkalivibrio sp.
GCAAGCTTACGATCTACGCCCAACATATCGGCGGTGATTTGGTGCACGTCGCCTCCGCGTTTGATCTCTTCCACCACGTCCATTTGACGTGCATAGTCCATAAGTAGTCTGTACTCGACCTGGTCATAGTCCATCATCACAAACACTTTACCAGGTGCTGGCTTCATGCATCTGCGGATGTAATAGGCCTTTTCTTTGTCGTCTTCCTTGGGCACGTTTTGTAGGTTCGGTGTGGACATGGAAAACCTGCCCGTCTGAGTACCCGCCTGCTGAATGTTGGCCCTGAGCCTCTTGTCCGGCCCCAGTTTTTGCAAAAAAGGGGTGTAGTAGGTGCTCACCCGTTTATCGTAATAGCGTATTTCGTTTATTATGCGTGTGAGGGGGGTGTCCATGCGCACGAGCAGATCGTTTTTAAACGAGGGGTTGCCCTTGTCTGTCAGCGGATAGGGCTCACCGCGAGCGTCGAACACTTTTGCAAGTAGCTTCGGCGAATCCCTAAACTCCTCGCCCGTATCTTTAAGAAAATTAGCTCGAGCCTTGTCCACAAGTGTTTGCTCATAGGCTTTGGCCGTAAGCGCATACTCTTGGTCGATGAGAATACCCCGCATTTCCATGTTAAAGCAGGTCTTCGTTAACTGAAGCTCATTTTCAAATACTTTGCTCAAGCTCACTTAAAATCATCTCCCTTTGTCTGACCCCTATATCGTAGGCAAGCCGCCCATCCAAGGTGCCGTAGTCACGCATAATTGCAAAAGGTATCTCGTGGAAGGCCACCCCTCGGTGGCGTTTGCGGTAAGCATCCACCTGGGAGCTTTTCTCAAAACCATACTTAGGCGCTGTTGCATCAAGGCTCAGGCTAAATGCCGTGTTGTCTAGAAGCCTCTCAATGGCCATTGTGCAGTGGACAGTGCCTGCCAGCAAAAACCCCTCTAGCAGAAGCTTTTGCATATCAAACTTGGCGTTGTGAATGTACCAAGTGATCTCCTTTTTGCCGAAAATGGCAAAAAAATGGGGCCGAAGCTCATCCATATCCAATACCATGCAGCTCGGCAGTAGATTACCTAGATGATCCGGCCCCGGATTAAAGTTAAAGTAAAAAGACTCTTTGTCGGTTGCAATGATGATGGCAAAAAGTCTGTCTAGCTCTCCCAGGCCGTATGTTTCAGTGTCCAGCCCTAAGCTTGGTTGTCTTGCGAGCGCCTGAATTATTCGTACGGCGTTTTCTGGGAGCACTTGCATTTGCCTCTCCTTTGCGACCTTCGTCTTCTTCCCGAAGCTCGGTCAGAATTTGATCCAAGAAACTATTGTACTTAAGGTTAAGTTGTTTAGCTTTGTTTTTAAGCCAGTCTATGTTGGCCTGGGTAAGCCCACGAAACGACACACGGCCTTTTTCAACACCTAATTCTCCACCTGATTTGATTCTATCTAAAAACATACATCCTCCTTACTTGAGGCTTTTTGCGTAGCTATAGAGTGCGCCACTTGCTTTGGATAAAAACTCCACCGCTAAACTTACATTGTTCCCACTAATTTCCTTTTTAAACTCCATGTCTGAAATGTCGGCATGGACCTCGCTAAGCAATCTTGCATAGTCGTGCATCTTTTGCTTTAAGGGCTTCTCCTGCACCACTGTTTCTTGTGGTTTTAACACAGCTTGCTTTTCGTTTTCTCGTCTCATCTATACCTCCATAAAGCTTACATTAAACGGGGCTTCTTTTGCCTCTAGTTCAGCGTCACTCTTTTTCATCTCTTTAAACCATGTCTTATTGTCCGCGTCCCAGGAATATCCTCTGGCCTTGGCCAAATCCTTTTTTGCAAAACTGACCTGTGCTGAGGCTCTAACCAATGGCTCCTTTGACCTAGCCAGTACCTCGTAAAAATCATACTTTTCCAAAACCCTAAGCATTGTCAGCACATCAAACAGGGCCCGGTGCGCGAAGGGATTTGCAAAACCGTGGTCGGCTGCCAGGTGGGTGAGCTTCCTAGTGGTGACAAAGCCCGGATACTTTATGTCCACACGGGTGTCGATCACGGGCCTATCGTAGACAAAACCCATCCCATTTAAAAAATTGATATCAAAAACAGCGTTATGGGCCACCAAGGCCTCGCTATCTTTTGCAAAATCTTTAAGCTCTTCTGCCACAGCATCTGCGGGCTCTCCGTACTTGTCCACCATCTCCTGGGTAATGCCAGTCAGTTGCGTAATCTCCTCCGAGATGGGTACTTTTGCCTGAACAAACTTTGAAAAAAGCCTAAGTGGTGTGGATTTCTCCGTGCACCAAAGGACCGCGCCCACTTCCGTCACCTCGTCGCTTAAATGATTAAGTCCCGTCGTTTCTACATCTACGCCAAGCAATATCATAGTTGTTTACCCTCTCGTCGGCTCGTTTATGCAAAAATGGCACCGACCCCCGATGCAAAAGCAAAAGAAGTTGTCCCCCAAAAAAGGTCGGTACCCTCAAAGTCTATTTAAAAATCCTTAATGTCTTCAACTTCCAGATCATCACTCTCGCTATACTCAGAGTCATCCACCTTTACTTTTGATGTGTTGACGATCTTTAACCACTTAAGGGCTGCCATCTGCTCTTCCTTAAGAGCGGCCCTAGATGGTCGAATGTCCTGGACCACATAAGAGCCCTTATCATTTTGCACATCTTGACCGGACACCTCAATGGCCGTAGCTGCGGGGTTCAGGCCTGCCATTTTGTTGCGAACATACATCTGTGTGCCCAACTTCTTGCCTGCCTTTAAAGATGTTCTCTGGAAAGACAATACATAAGGGAAGTCATTACCCTCTTTAATTTGTTCGGGGATAAGGCAAAAGAAGTCCATCACACGATCCCGCTCCACTTTTGCAGCCTCATCGACCAAGGGCAGATCATCATTGAAGCCTTCGCGGGTTGGGTTGTCCTGAATCAATACGATTTGTTTAAACTCCCTATCATAGCCGCCTCCGCGCTGGGGAATCATATCGAATTCTACCCATTTCTTTTGCATAAAGAAAGGGATGACCTCAAAGGGCTTCTCCAAAGAGCCGAACAACTCATTGGCCACGGTATCCCGAAACTCCCCATACTCGCCTTGCTTGTTTTTTACCTTCTCAGACATGTACTGTAGAGGCAAAAGTTTAGGTAACACAAGGTCCTGGGCCGTCACATTGGGGCCATCTCCCCACTCTTTCAATTCTGCCGGAAGGTTATCTTTTTTCACTTCTAACTCACTCATTATTTACTCCTTTGTTTAGTGAATCTTGTTTCTGTTCTAACAACGGGGCTGCCAAGACCGGGAAGGTGAAACATCGCCTTATCCTCTGCTCGTTCAGCCTCTGCATTGTAGAAGCTATTTAACGTGTTATGATTGATAGACACCATGCTGTCAAGTACGTCTTGCCCGTAGCTGTCTAAGATGTAGTTAAAAAGTTGTCTTTTCTCCTCCACCGTCTTAGGAGTGGTCACCGTTTGCTTGTGCACCAGAGAAATAGTCCCAAGACCGTCCACCTTGTAAGACTTTTTGCCTGCCTTCTCTAAGGCTGCCTGAAGCCGCAAAGCAGTGGCCTCCACCTCCTCTGCAAAAAAAGTGGAAAGCTCCTTTTTTCTGATCTCATACTCATTACGCGCCATTGCAAACTTTGTGACCAACTGGTCCATCTCCACCAAAGACAAGTCCTCTGTTGTGACCTCATCAAAACCCCGATTCAGGTCTTCCAAACTCATATTTTCCATTGTATTATCTCCTCTGCTATTTGTTGCTTCCTCGATAGTGCCTCAGACACTAGCTCATCTATTGTCTGGGGTGCTACCATATTAATCCTCGTAATCTTCTCATGTACCTCACTGCCCTTGCGGTAATTCCTCGCCTCACTCTGCAAATCATCACCTAACTTAAAACCCCTAGAGTAATACACCGAATAACTCGCCCCTATCAAATTGATCCCAACACCACCTGCACCAGGATTGCCTATCAAAACCCTACACTCTGGATCCTTGTTAAACTGATCCTGGTTTAAAAACTTCTCTTTTGCAGAAATGCCACCGTGAAGCTCCGTATATCCCACCCCCATAGTCGACAACATCTCGGCAATCATGCGGTAGTTCTCCTTAAATGCCGCCCACACAATCACCTTGTGCTCGCCCACCAAATTATGCAAAATATCATGCAGCACCCGAAGCCTGGGTACATCTTTAAACCTCACCACCTCTGAATCCGGATTCTCCCCCGCTGTCACAAAACCTGTGACCACCTGTTGAAGCCGCAAAGCCTTCACCATAGCAAGCCTTGCAATTACCGCCTTCTCACCTTTTGCAGTCTTTATGAAGGATACAAATTCTTTGCGCAGCTCCTTGTACACCCGCTGCTGCTCTGAGCTTAACTCCACATCTATTTGCTCCGTCACCAAAGGCGGCAAACTCTTAAGCACATCAAACTTCTTCACCACACTCGTCTTTGCCTGGATCCGGTCTGACAACTCTTCAAATGTCGAGGCTCGGGGTTCCCACTTAGGAAAATAGTGCTGACTTCCAGCAAACCCGCTATTTGCATCCTCAAAATACCTGTTCCTAAATGCAAAAAAGTTAGTCCCAAAGGTAGAGTTTTTGCCTAAATAACCGTCGAGTACACGGTACTGCATAAATAAATCCATCGCGTTGTTTAAAATAGGCGTGCCCGATAACAGGTAACGGTTCGAGGCCCCATCGGCAAGCATTGCCACCTTCCTGGCCCGCTTGGACTTAGGGTTTTTTACCACATGCGACTCATCACAACAGACTATGCGCGGGCTCCACGCCATTAAGTGTGCAAAAAGTTCGTCGTTGTCTAAACTCTCATAGTTGCAAATAACTATACAAGAGTACCTAACCGCCTTTCTTAAGGTCTCTATGCGCTGCTTGCCCGTTCCCTGCAAAGTCACAACAGCCCTTTCAGGTACCTTGGAAAACAATGCAAACTCCCTTTTCCAGTTCTGCAAAGTGATAAGAGGAGCCAGGACCAGGGTTGAACGAAGCTCCCCATGAAGCCCATAGTTGTGGCGAAGTATTTGAATCACGGCGCAAGTCTTTCCTACCCCCATGTCCCAGGCCAAAAACATATCCGGCTTAGTGTAGGAATCTTTTACCGCTTTCTTTTGATGGGGCATCAATTCAAAATCAATCATCCCTATCCTTTTGCAAAAGGTAAGCGCA
>SKOF01000495.1 GCA_007120155.1 Thioalkalivibrio sp.
AAGACGCCGGCTCTCTACCGGGTGGTGCGTCATCCCCTCTACCTGGGCTGGCTGTTCGCCTTCTGGGCCACGCCGGTGATGACGGTGGCGCACCTGGTGTTCGCGGTCATGACCACCGCCTACATCCTGATCGCCATTCAGCTTGAGGAGCGTGACCTGATGGACGCGCATCCGGAGTACGCCGGTTACCGGCGCCGGGTGCCCATGCTGATCCCGCGCATCGGCGGAAGGCGCAAGCCGCAGGATCCGGCCGTCGAGACGGCCTGACGATGTACGGGGCCGGCCGGGGGCCGGCCCCCATTCCCACTTCCCGATTCGTACTTCTCACTTAACAGAGGACTGCAACCATGGCTGCCACAAGCCCCATCCATTTCGACGTTGAACATCTGCGCGAAGCAGTGCTTCGCACCTACGATCGCGTGGCCCGTGATCCCCGCGGCGACTTTCACTTTCACCGCGGAGCCCGGTATGCCAGCGAGTACCTGGGCTATGACCCGGCGGAACTGGCGGAACTGCCTGAATCCTGCACCGCGCGTTTCGCGGGCGTGGGCAACCCGCTGCAGATCGGTACGGTGATTGCCGCCGTGCCGGGGATGCGCCGGGAGAATGCCGGTCCCTGCCCGGGGGAGACGGTGCTCGATCACGCCTGCGGTGCCGGTATGGATCTGCTGTTGGCGGCACGCCGGGTGGGCCCCAGGGGGCGCGCCATCGGCGTCGACATGACCCCGGCGATGCGTGCCTGTGCGCAGGCCTCTGCGGAACTGGCCGGGCTTTCCGACCGTGTGCAGATCCGTGCCGGCTACATGGAGAGCCTGCCGGTGGACGACGGGAGCGTAGACCTGGTGATCTCCAACGGTGTCGTCAATCTCGCGCCGGACAAGACCCGCGTGTTTCGCGAGATCGCCAGGGTGCTGCGGCCGGGCGGACGGCTGTTCCTGGCCGACGTGGTGGTGCAGCGGGAACTGACCCTGGACGCCCGGGAGAATCCCGACCTGTGGGCCGCCTGCGTGGCCGGCGCCATGGTGGAGAGCGAGATCCCAACTCTGGCCTCTGAGGCGGGTCTGGTGGACGGACGGGTGGTGCAGCGTTTCGACTGCTTCCGCGACACCCCCGCCGAGGCGAGGGTGGCGAAGGATCTGTTCATTCAGGGCGTGAACTTCTACGCTCGCAGGGCGTAGGAACAGTGGCAAGTGGCAAGGGGTGAGGATGCCTTATCCTTGCCACTTGCCACTTGCCACTTCTCGCGCAGCGAGATAATGGGCCAGACCGTAGGATGGGCAAAGCGAAGCGTGCCCATGTGGACGGTGGCGTCAGGAGTGAGGGGGTCAGTAACGAGTGACAAGTGACAGGGGCTCGTCCCATGCTACTCGTCACCGTCCGTTCAGCATGGGTCCGCTTCGCTTGACCCATCCTACGGGACAACTGCTCATTCAGGGAGTGAACTTCTACGCCCGCAGGGCTTGAGGTCCTTGCCACTTGCTACTTCTCGCGCAGCGAGATGATGGGCCAGTCCCGCGCCGCCGCGTGGTCGGCCAGGGCCTCGTCGGGGTCCACCGCGACCGGGTTGTCCACACGCTCCAGCAAAGGGATGTCGTTGTGGGAGTCGCTGTAGAACCAGCTGCCACCCAGGTTCTCCCCGTGCCCCCGGAGCCAGGCCTCGAGCCGCGTCACCTTGCCTCCCTGGAAGCAGGGCACCCCCTGAAGTTCCCCCGTATAGCGCCCGTCGCGGAAGGCCGGTTCCGTGGCCAGGAGGTCGTGCACCCCCAGGCGTTCGGCGATGGGCTCGGTAATGAACAGGTTCGTGGCAGTGATGATGAGCAGCGTGTCACCGGCCTGGCGGTGCCTTGCCAGGAGCGCTTCGGCCGCCGGCAGGATCAGCGGCTCGATGCGCTCGGTCAGGAACCGGTTCCGCCACCCATGGAGGGTCTCGACGTCATGCTCGGCCAGGGGCCTGAAGGCAAAGCGGCAGAATTCATGGATATCCAGCGTGCCGGCCTTGTACTGCTCGTAGAACACCCGGTTGGTGGCCTGGTAGGTTTCGGCGTCCACGACACCGATGTCCGTCAGGAAGCGGCCCCATTCGTAGTCGCTGTCGCCGGCGATGAGGGTGTTGTCCAGGTCGAAGATGGCCAGTGTCACCGGGGTCTCCTGTGTCTGTGTATCGGGGACGCGGGGCATTGTATCGGATCGTGCCTGCCGGGTGAGGTCGGGAGATTTGCCCGCGCTGCGGGGTTGTGGAACAATGCAAAACATACTTGGGGTCATGGGTGGCTTGTGTAAGTGATTGATTGTGATGGATATAGACCGAATGTGGGCATCATCCTGAGCAATCGGGACAGACGCCTTTTCTGGGGGAAACGCATCGGCCAGCAGGCTTGGCAGTTCCCGCAGGGAGGTATCCGTTGTGATGAAAGGCCGCTGGACGCCATGTATCGCGAGTTGGCCGAGGAAACCGGTCTGCAGCCGGAACACGTTGAGGTCATCGGCAGCACCCAGGATTGGTTGCGTTATCGCCTGCCCAAGCACCTGATCCGGCGCCGTTCCAACCCGGTCTGCATTGGCCAGAAGCAGATATGGTTCATGCTGCGTCTGGTCGGCGACGAGACCTGCGTGCGGCTCGATGCGGTGCCAACGCCCGAGTTCGACTCCTGGCGCTGGGTCGATTACTGGCGCCCCATGCGCGAGGTGGTGTTTTTCAAGCGTCATGTCTATCGCCGGGCCCTGCACGAACTGGCCCCCCTGCTGTTTCCCGAGGGTGTCCCGGGCCGGCAGCGCTGGAACGATTCCCGCCGGGGGGAGGGCGTTTGACCGACCCGCTTGCAGCACTGCGGGTTCCCTGCCGGGGGGAGCCCGCATCCATGGTGCCTCCGGGCCGGTCCGGGCGGGCGGGTCCTCATGCTTGACATACTCAGACGCATCGTTCAGGAAGTCAGCGCTGCCGAGGATCTGACCCAGGCACTGGATATCATCGTCCAGCGGGTCAAGCAGGCGATGTCCATCGATGTGTGTTCCGTCTACCTGATGCTGCCCGACCGGCAGCACCTGCTCCTTATGGCCTCGGACGGCCTCAATCCCGATTCCGTGGGCCATGTGCGTCTGGGTCCGGGTGAGGGCCTGGTGGGCCTGGTGGCTGAGCGGGCCGAGCCGGTCAACCTGGATAACGCCACGGACCATCCCCTTTTCAGATATTTCCCGGAGACCGGCGAGGAGCGCTACCACGCCTTCCTGGGTGTGCCGATCATCCATCACCGGCGGCTGCTGGGTGTGCTGGTGGTGCAGCAGGGCGAGCGGCGGCGCTTCGATGACCAGCATGTGGCCTTTCTCATCACCCTCGCCGCACAGCTGTCCGGCGCCATCAGCCATGCGGAGCTCACCGGCGAGGTGGGTCACGGACGCGGGCGCCAGCGCCAGTCCAATCTGCAGATCACCGGCATCCCCGGCGCATCCGGCGTGGCGCTTGGCATGGTCGTGGTGGCCTACATGGCGGCGGACCTGGAAGCGGTGCCGGATCGGGAACCGGTGGTCTCGGTGGAGGCGGAGGTCAAGGCCTTCAAGGCGGCGGTGAGCCGGGTTCAGGAGGAGATGGGGGAGATCAAGGAGCGCATGGCGGGGGTGCTGCCGGCGGAGGAGCGCCTGCTGTTCGATGCCTACGTGATGATGCTCAACAGCGACAGTCTCCTCAAGCGCACCGTGGAGCGGATCCAGGAGGGCAGCTGGGCGCCTGCTGCGTTGCGCGACACCATCCGGGAGAATTCCCGTACCTTCGAGGAGATGGATGATCCGTACCTGCGTGAGCGGGCCTCGGACCTGCGCGATATCGGCCGGCGCATCCTCACCCATCTGGAATCCAGCCACCGCACGCCCGAGGAGTTTCCCGAGCGGACCATCCTGATCGGCGAGGACCTGACCGCCACGCAACTGGCCGAGGTGCCCGTGGAGCGCCTGGCGGGCCTGGTCTCGGCACGCGGTACGGGGTCCTCACACGTGGCGATTCTGGCCCGGGCCATGGGTATCCCTGCGGTGATGGGCGTGTCGGACCTGCCGGTGGGACGGCTTGAGGGCCGCGAGGTTGTGGTCGATGGCTACCGCGGCCAGATCTTCATCCAGCCGAGCCGGGAATTGCGCGAGGAATTCCAGCGCCTGGTGGATGAGGAACGCGAACTCACCGAGGGCCTGCGCAACCTGGCCCTGGAGCCGGCTACGACCCAGGACGGGATCATCATCCCGGTCTATGCCAACAGCGGTCTGCTGGCGGATATCAACCCCTCCAAGCAGTCCGGTGCCGACGGCATCGGACTGTACCGCACCGAAGTGCCGTTCATGGTGCGCGACCGATTCCCCAGCGAGGAGGAACAGATCGGTATCTACCGCCAGATCCTGGCCTCCTTCGACCCCCGGCCCGTGACACTGCGCACACTGGATGTCGGCGGTGACAAGGCGCTGCCGTACTTCCCGGTCAAGGAGGACAACCCCTTCCTGGGCTGGCGCGGTATCCGCATCACCCTGGACCATCCAGAGATCTTCCTCACGCAACTGCGCGCCATGCTGCGTGCCAGCCAGGGCCTGAGCAATCTCAATATCCTGTTCCCGATGATCAGTTCGTTGGGTGAACTCAAGGCCGCCCAGCGACTGCTCCAGCGCGCCCGGGAAGAGCTGCTGGACGAGCACTACGTGATCCCCATGCCCAAGGTAGGTGTCATGGTCGAGGTGCCTTCGGCGGTCTACCTGGCCGAGGCCCTGGCGCGGCGGGTGGATTTTCTCTCCGTGGGCACCAACGACCTGATCCAGTATCTGCTGGCGGTGGACCGCAACAATCCCCGTGTGGCAGAGCTCTATATTGCCCTGCATCCGTCAGTGCTGCGCGCCCTGCAGCAGGTGACCGACGGCGCCCGCAAGGCGGGTAAGCCGGTGAGCATCTGCGGGGAGATGGCCGCCGACCCGGCGGCCGCCATTCTGCTCATCGGCATGGGCATCGATTCACTGAGCGTCAACGTGGCCTCGCTGGCCCGGGTGAAATGGGTGATCCGCAGTTTCTCCCGGGAGCGGGCCCGGGAACTGCTGGCCCAGTGCATGGAGATGGAAGAGCCGGAGGCGATCCGTGCCCTGCTCAACAATGCGCTGGTGCAGGCCGGATTGGGCGGCCTGGTGCGGGCAGGCAAAACCTG
>SKOF01000552.1 GCA_007120155.1 Thioalkalivibrio sp.
CCTCGCCTTCCCGTTACCTTCCGTAACAATTCGTTACCCAAGGTAACGCCTCCGGGCGGGGTTCTGTGACCAGGTACCTGATTTTTCAGGGAACACCTTCCGGGCACGGATCATGCTTTAAGTGTGAGATCACACGCGGAAAGCACCCGAGCCATGAGCGAGCCCCGCCCCAAGACACCGGAGTCCAACCGACAGGCGAGCGTGCTGCTGCCGGTGTTGGAGTTCCTGCGCCGGCATGCACCGTTCGACAGCATGGCCCCGGAACACCTGGAGTTCCTGGCGAAGCGGCTCAAGCTCACCTTCTACGCCCAGAACGAGAAGATCACCGACCCGGACGGCGGGCCCGCCTCGCGCTTCTACGTGATCAAGCAGGGGCGGGTGCGCGGCGAGACCCCCAGCGAGGATGAGCAGATCTCGGGCAACGCCTGGGAACTGGTGCCCGGCGAGTGCTTTCCCATCGGCGCCCTGCTCTCCCGGCGCCCGGTGCGCACGGTGCACCGGGCCGCCGAGGATACCTTCTGCTTCGAACTGGAGCGCGACGACTTCAACCAGTTGCTCAAGCTCTCGGAGTCGTTCAACGATTTCTGCACCCGGCGCCTGGCGAGCCTGCTGGACCAGGTGCACCGCCAGGTGCAGGCCAGCGCCGCCACCGGACTGGGAGGCGACACCTCGCTCAACATCACGCTGGGCGAGCGCCTGCGCCGGGAACCGGTCACCTGCCTCGGCAGCACGTCCATCGCCGGCGCACTGCGCGCCATGCAGGACGAGAATGTCGGCAGCATCATCGTCACCGACGAGGACAATCGCCCCCTGGGCGTATTCACCCTGCGTGACCTGCTCGCCCGGGTCTCCCTGCCCGGACTGAGCCTCGACGAGCCCATGGAAAAGGTGATGACGCGCGATCCCATCACCCTGCCGCCATCGGCCTTCGCCTTCGAGGCCGCGATGCTCATGGCCAAGCACCGATTCCATCACATCTGCGTGGTGGAGCGCGGGCGGCTCACCGGGGTGATCTCGGAGCGGGACCTGTTCTCCCTGCAGCGGGTGGGCCTGGTCAATCTCAGCAAGACCATCAGCCGCGCGGACGACATCGAGAGCCTCGCCGGCCTGGAAGGCGACATCCATCAGCTCATCTCCCAGATGATCGCCCAGGGCGTGCAGGTGGACCAGATCACCCAGATCATCACCCTGCTCAACGACCACATCACCCGGCGCGTGATCGAGATCTGCGCCCGGGAATTCCCCAGGCCCTCGGTGCCATTCACCTGGATCGCCTTCGGCAGCGAGGGGCGCCAGGAACAGACCCTCAAGACGGATCAGGACAACGGCATCCTGTTCGAGCCGTCCGAGGGCCTGTCCGCGGACGCGGTCCGCGAGGAACTGCTGCCGCTCGCCCGGCGCATCAACGAGGCCCTGGACCAGTGCGGCTACCCGCTGTGCAAGGGCAACATCATGGCCAGCAACCCCGAGTGCTGCCTGAGCACGGACGAATGGCGGAAGCGCTTCACCCACTGGGCCGACCATGGCACCCCGGAACACCTGCTCAAGGCCAGCATTTTCTTCGATTTCCGGACCATTGACGGCGATGCGCGGCCGGTGGAGGAACTCAGGGCCTGGCTTACGGAGCGCGTTGCGGACAATCCCCGCTTCCTGCACCAGATGGCCGCCAACGCACTGCGCAACCGCCCACCCCTGGGGCTGGTGCGCGACTTCATAGTGTCGGACAACGGCGAGCACCCCAATACCATCGACCTGAAGCTGCACGGCCTGACGCCCTTCGTGGACGGCGCCCGGATCCTCGCCCTGGCCCACCGGATCCAGGAGACCTCCACGCTGGCACGGATCAATGCCCTGGCCAAGGAACATCACGTGCCGCACGCCGAGGCCGAGGCCTGGACCCATGCCTACGCCTACATCCAGCTGCTGCGCATGCGCCAGCACAGGGAACAGGAATCCCACGGCGAGGAGGCCAGCAACCGCATCAACCCGGACAGCCTGAATGAACTGGACCGCCGCATCCTCAAGGAGGCATTCCGCCAGGCGCGCAAGCTGCAATCACGCATCTCCCTGGACTACCAGCTATGAGCTTCCTGCACGCACTGTTTCAGTCCACGCCGGACATCGACCCGGACCTCGAGGCCCGGGTCGGCCGGTGGCGTGCCCTGCCCGAACCCACCCCGAGTACCCGCATCGACGATGCGCGCTTCGTGGTGATTGACGTGGAGACCACCGGTCTGGACGTGCACAGGAGCGAGCTGCTGTCCGTCGGGCTGGTGCCCGTTTACATGGACGGCGCCGTCCTGGGCGGCCTCACGGAGATCCTGATGCGCCGGGAGAACAACGGCTTCAGCAAGGACAACCTGGTGGTGCACGGCATCACCCCCACGGAATCGGCTTCCGGGGTGGATACCGAAGAGGCCCTGACCCGGGTGCTTGAGCATGTGGAGAAATCCTGGCTGGTGGCCTTTCACGCCGACTTCGACCGCGCCATGCTCGGGCGTGCCGTGCGCCGGCACCTGGGCGTGAAGCTCAGCAACACGTTCCTGGACATGGCGTGGCTGCTGCCGGCCCTTTTCACGGAATCGACGAAGAATCTGCAGGGCCTGGACGACTGGCTGGGGCACTTCGGCATTCCGGCGCCCGCCCGGCACCGGGCCTCCGGAGATGCGCTGGTGACCGCGGAACTCCTGCTCATGGCGCTTGCCGAGGCGCACCGTCAGGGCATCCGGGATGTCAGGGATCTCGTCAAGCTCGCCGTTGCACAGTCCAAGTTACACGGTTTCATGCGGCATTGACCGCCGCGCGGTCGGGCCGGATACGGAAGCACGTTTCAATCAACAAGGCCATCAAGGGGGGAGTCGAGTTCAACAGTGAAAACACATAACAGGAGCAATCCACTGAAAGACACGGATTTGTTGGATCGCCAGGGACGTTCGCCACGAACGTTCAGTTCAACAATCACCGCAGAGGAAGGAGACAACTCATGGCGCTAGACATCGCACAAAGAGATGCGTACTGGTCGAGGACGAGAAACCTGATGATCGTGCACCTGGTCATCTGGTTCTTCTTCTCGTACATCATTCACGCGTTCGCGGTACCGCTGAACAACGTCAGCTTTTTCGGCTGGCCGTTGGGCTACTACTTCGCCGCGCAGGGATCACTGGCCGTCTTCGTGATCCAGCTCTTCCTGTTCAACTTCCAGCAGGAAAAGATCAACCGCGACTTCGGCGTAGCCGAAGACGTGGAATAAGGGGGGCTAACCAATGGCATTCTTCAGCTTCGAAGGGAAGGACTTCGTCCAGAACCTTCCCAAGCTCTACGGGCTGTACACGGGGGGCTTCCTCGCGTTCTTCGCCCTGATGGCGTTCTTTGAGACCCTGGGCATGGGTCCCGACATGATCGGTATCCTGTTCGTGGCCTTCACCATCGCCATCTATGCACTCATCGGGGTGCTATCGAGAACCATGCAGGTGGACGCCTACTACGTGGCGGGCCGCCAGGTGCCGCCGGTGTTCAACGGCATGGCAACCGCCGCGGACTGGATGTCCGGCGCCTCCTTCGTGGCCCTGGCCGGCGGCGTGTTCATGGGCGGTCACGGTTATCTCGCCTTCGTGGTGGGGTGGACCGGCGGCTACGTGCTGGTGGCAACCCTCATGGCGCCCTACCTGCGCAAGTTCGGCTGCTACACGGTGCCCGACTTCATCGGCACCCGCTACGGCGGCAAGACCGCGCGGCTCTGCGCCGTGCTGGTGCTGGTGGTGGCATCGTTCACCTACGTGACCGCGCAGATCAACGCCACGGGCACCATCGCCGCCCGCGCCCTGAACATCCCGTTCGAGGTGGGCGTGTGGTTCGGTCTGGCCGGCATCCTGGTCTGCTCCATGCTCGGCGGCATGCGCGCGGTGACCTGGACCCAGGTGGCGCAGTACATCGTGCTGATCATCGCCTACCTGATCCCGGTGTTCTGGATGTCCATCGTGCAGGGCTTCGGTCCGCTGCCACAGTTCCAGTACGGACCGGCCGTGTCCCGTATCATGGAACTGGAGCCGCTGGTCGGCGTAGGCACCCTCATGGCGACGGATTCCGTGCCGGGGCTGGCTACACTGACGACACTGCATGCCACACCGGGGGAAGGGGCCATGGCGGCCTGGAAGTTCATCACCCTGGCCATGGCCATGATGGTGGGTACGGCCTCGCTGCCGCACATCCTGATGCGCTACTTCACCACGCCGTCGATCCGTGCCGCCCGCAGTTCCGTGGCCTGGTCGCTGTTCTTCATCTTCCTGCTCTACTTCACCGCACCGGCCCTGGCCACGTTCAGCAAGCTGCAGATGCTGGATCCGAACCTGCCCACGGCCATCATCGGTCAGCCCATCGAGCAGGTGATGGCGCTGGAGTGGATCCAGAGGTGGTCGGCGATCGGCATGCTGGCGATCGTTGACTCCAACGGCGACGGCATCCTGCAGATCAACGAGTTCTTCATCCGGGCCGATATCATCGTGCTGGCTACGCCTGAAATGGCCGGCCTTCCGTATGTGATCTCCGGTCTCGTTGCTGCGGGTGGTCTGGCTGCCGCCATGTCCACGGCTGACGGTCTGCTGCTGGCCATGGCCAACGCCATCTCACACGACCTGTACTACAAGATCATCGACCCGAAGGCCGAGACCCGCAAGCGTCTGCTTGTGGCTCGCTTCCTGCTGGTGATCATCGGTGCAGGCGGTGCATTGGTGGCGTCCCTCCAGCTAACGGGTATCCTCGGGGCCGTGGCATGGGCGTTCTGTTTCGCCATGTCCGGGCTGTTCTTCCCGCTGGTGCTCGGCGTGTGGTGGAAACGGGCCAACCGGCAGGGTGCCATCGCGGGCATGCTGGTGGGGCTGGGTGTGGGAACCTGGTACCTGTACATGGTCTACACGGGTGCCATGCAGCCCTGGATCGGCCTTGACCACCTGCGCTTCGGTATCGTGGGTGCGCCGGCAAGCCTGATCGCCATGATTGTGGTATCTTTGATGACCGCCGAGCCTGATGCAGAGCAGCAGGCCATGGTCGACGAGGTCCGCATTCCCAGTGGCGCAACCATTATTCCGGCCAAGCAGTAACCGCTGGTAAGCCATTGACCGGGGTGGGCTTCGCCCACCCCGGTTTTTTTTGTCTGA
>SKOF01000456.1 GCA_007120155.1 Thioalkalivibrio sp.
TCATCCAGCGCGCCCATGTGCAGGGACAGGCGCTCCCCGTCGGAGACGCGCCGCGCGGCGTGCTCGATCACCCGGGCCACCGCATCGCGCGCCAGGGGCCGCAATCCCCCCGCGCGCTGCTGCATGGCGATGAGGCGCGCATAGAGGCGGGTGGCCTCCTCGTCACGGCGGATGTCCTCGGAAAAGTCGGCGGCCACCTTGAACAGCCGCGCGAACTCGGGATCGTATTCCTGAAGCAGGTAATAGAGCAGGCGGTCGCCCACCAGCACCACCTTCAGGTCCAGGGGGATGGGCTCGGGTTCGAGCGTCGTGGTGCTGGCCAGGCTGAGCATGGCCTCCAGGGATTCGATGCGCACCTCCCGGGCGCGCAGGGCGCGTTTCAGGGCCTGCCAGGCAAACGGGTGGCTGAGCACCTTGTCCGCATCCAGCACCAGATAACCGCCGTTGGCCCGGGCCAGCGCCCCGGACTTGATCAGGGAGAAATCGGTCACCAGGGTGCCGAACTGCACCGTGTGCTCCACGCGCCCCACCAGATTCTGGTAGGTGGGATTGTCCTCGTAGACCACGGGGGCGCCCTCGGTACGGGCATTGTCCACCAGCACGTTGACCTTGTAGCGGTTGAGCTGCCGCGCGACCTGGCCCGGCGGGTTGGGCCCGCCGTCCTCTTCCTCGCCGAGGCTGCGGATCTGTTCGGCGTTCTCCAGGAGATCCTTGCGCAGGGCGTCGATGAAAGTCTGCACGTCCTCCAGGTCCTGGTACTTCCTGCGCAGTTCCCCCAGGTGCTGGTCCACGGTGAAGCTGGAGACGCTCAGGCTCAGTTCCTTGTGGCGCTCGCGCATCTCCCGCTGCCAGCGGGGAATCTGCGCGATGAGCTGTTTCAGATCCTGCTTGAGTTCCTCGACCGCCGACTCGATGGCCTTCTGCTCGTCCTCGGTCAGTTTCTCGAATTCCCCCGCGTCGAGGATCTCCCCGTCCCGGGTCGGCGCCATGGTGTAACCGCCCGGGGTCCGCAGCAGCACCACGTTGCGGTCCCCGGCCTTCTCCCGCAGCGCCGCGAAGGCCTGCTCGTCGCGCTCCTTGTACTCGTCGTGGATCTCCTGGGCCTGGGTGCGGTAGGCCTCGCTCTGGAAGGCGGCGGCCAGCGCGCTGATGATGTCCTCCATCACCTGCTGCATGTCGCGGCGCAGCGCCTGCCCCATTCCCGGCGGCAGGCGAAGGCCGCGGGGGCGGTGGGGCGCATCGAAGTCATTGATGTAGCACCAGTCGCCCGGCACCGGCCGGTCGGCCGACGCCTCCGTCAGCAGCCGGTTCACCAGGGTGCGTTTGCCGAGGCCCGTGGAACCCAGCACGTAGAGGTTGTAACCCTCGTGAGGCATGCCGATGCCGAAATCGAGCGCCTCCAGCGCCCGGTCCTGGCCGATGACCTTGTCCAGTTCAGGCAGGTCCGCAGTGGTCTCGAAATCCAGAAGCTGCGGATCGCACGCATGAAACAGCGACTCCGGCGACAGCTCCTCCCCTGTCTCGCCGCTCGATCGGGTTTGTTCCTTGGAAACATCAGGCATCTGCTCGCGCTCCGGGAAGTCTCAGGGAAATTCTGGGTCTCACTGGAACATAGCAGACCCGCCTCCCCGCCCGCGACGCCGCCGTCCGACCTTTCGCCCTTTCGCCCTTTCGCCCGTAGGATGGGCAAAGCGAAGCGTGCCCATGCGGAATAGAGCGTGACAGGTGACCGAAGGGCGTGACGAGTTGCGGCTCGGCCCGTCGTTTATCACTCGTCACCCTCCGTTCACATTGTGTCCGCTTCGCTTGACCTATGCTGCACAGTGAGTCGTCAAACGAATCCGACCGTGAGTCCCGGCAGGCCGATGCCCTCGACCTCCGAGTGCCAGGTCTCGCCGGGACGGACCGAACAGGCGCGGGTGATGGTGCCCGTGGTCACGACCTCGCCGGCCTGCAGGGGAGCGGCCGCCGGCTGCCGGGCGAGCACGGAGACCAGGTGCGCCAAGGCGGACAGGGGGCTGCCGAGGACATTGGAGCCCCGCCCGCGCTCAAGCTCGCGACCGTCGCAGAAAAGGGCGAGCGAAAAGCGCTCCAGTGCGGCGACGGGGTCCTCGCCCAGATCGCCCACGTCCCGCCGCGGACCGATCAGCAGCGCCGCATGGAGCGCGCTGTCGGCGACCGTATCCGCCGCCTGGAAACGCCAGCCGGGGAAATGCGACTGCACGATCTCGAAGGCGTGGGCCACCCAGTCGACGCATTCGAGCATCTGCGCCGGGCCCGCGCCGGCGGGCGGGGTGGAACGCAGACGGAAAACGATCTCCGGCTCTACTTTCGGCTCGGCGAACCCGGCGAGGCGGCAGGTACCATGGTCGCCGTCCAGATGCACTACGCTTGCATCGTAGAGACGGGCCCAGATGGGCTCCCGCACCCCGTAGCTCGCCCACATGTCGGGATTGGTGAAACCGATCTTGCGCCCCACGGGCACGGCGCCCTCGGAGATCCGCGCGGCGTGCATCAGGTCCGCCACGGCATAGGCGGCCGGGATATCGAACCCCGGCACGCGGGCTGTGAAGGGCTCGATCTGGAGAACGGCTTCCTGGGCGACCCTGATCTCCCGGGCAATGGATTCCAGTTCGGGCTGGGTGGGCATGGGCTTCGGATCCGGCGCCAGTGCAGGAGCAGGTAGTATGCGCGCCGACGCCCGGCCTGTCCCCTCCGGGCGGTGACGGCGATACGGGGAGATCAAGGCGCGTAGACCTTGCGCAGGCGCGGCGAGTCGAACAGGGCCGCGGGCGAGACCACCGGCGTATCCATGGGCACCGCATCCCCGAATCGCTCGCCCAGCTGTTCCCGCACCGCGGGATGCGCGAGATTGTAATCGCCCATGCGCCTGGGGGTGCTCAACCGGATGCCCAGGGCCTTGTCGTACGACTTCCACACCAGCTCCGAACAGTAGATCGCGTCGCTGGACCAGGAGAAACGGAAATCGTAGGGACGGCCGGCAAAGCCCTTCAAGGCCTGCCGCAGCCTTCGGACGCCCTCCTCACCGAGGACCTCGTCGGCATCCACGAGACGCTTCGCCACGAAGTGGCCGTCCGGCCCCCTGGCCACCCATTCCGGGAAGGGCGTTGCGATGACCGGATGTACGGCCTCCCAGACGACGGGTTCGCCATCCCGGAGGACCACGACGCCCACGTGGCTGTAGGGCGAGTCCGTCGCCATCTGTATCGCCAGGGATTCCGGTGCCTGCGAGTCCTGGAAGACAATATCGCCGTCCCTGGGCTCGTAGCCGCCCGCCGCGAGGCTGAGAAGGGCGGCCGGCAGGACCAGTAAATGTCGGAAACGTGATCTCATGGGGATGCCGTGCAACCTGCCTTGGCCGGACCGTCAGCTTAACCCGGATGTTTCATCAATGATCGCGAATGATTGTGGTCTCTCGGCCTGTCTCGCGCCGTCTCTGGAAGGAGAAGCGTAGCCGTAGGGCGGATAAGCGAAGTGCATCCGCCGACCCTTGCCGATGGCGTGCCGGATGCGGCTGCGCCTTATCCGGCCTACGAGCAAGCGAGACAGGCGGAGAGGTCGCAGGCGTCGCGATAGGCCGGCGGCGATGTATAGACTGTCACCTCAGCTTTACGACCAGATATGCTTATTTATGACATTCATTCAAGATATTACAAGAAGCCACCGGGCGACGGGTCATGCCCGGCCTCACGGCCGATGCGTGCTATAGAGGTATGTCGATCCGCACGCCGTTCGTTCGTCCTCTGAACAGGACCGGCAACCGGAGGATTGACTCATGGCAAGAGGCAGCAACCCTGCAGCGCCCGCGGCGCGGAACCTGATCGTACTCGTAGCCACGCGCAAGGGCGCATGGCTGTTCCATGGCGATCGGCAACGGCGGGACTGGCGAATCGACGGGCCCCATTTTCTCGGCCACATCATCCACCACATGGTGCTCGATCCGCGCGACGGCCGCACGCTGCTGGCGGCGGCAAGCACCGGGCACCTCGGCCCCACCGTGTTCCGCTCCACCGACCTCGGGCGCACCTGGAAGGAAGCCGAACGCCCGCCCGCCTTCGCGCCGGAGCCGGACGGAAACGGCCGCGCCGTGGACCACACCTTCTGGCTCACCCCCTGCCATGGCAACGAGCCCGACGCCTGGTACGCCGGCACCTCCCCGCAGGGCCTGTTCCGGTCCGAGGACGGCGGCGTCACCTGGGCACCGTTCTCCCACATCAACGACGATCCGCAGTACCGTGCCTGGATGGGCACCGTACAGGACGGCACCCCGGACGGCCCGAAGCTGCACTCCATCCTGGTGGATCCGCGCGATCCGGCGCACCTGTACTTCGCCATGTCCGGCGGCGGCGTGCACGAATCCGTGGACGGCGGCCGGAGCTTCGTGCCGCTGGTCAAGGGGATGGAGGTGGTCGAAGGGTTCGATGCATCCGACGTCAGCTTCCATGATCCCCACTGCGTGCGGATGTGCCCCGGCAATCCCGACCGCCTCTACCAGCAGAACCACTGCGGCATCTACCGGCTCGATCGTCCCGGCGACACGTGGGTGCGCATCGGCCGGCGGATGCCGGAACAGGTGGGCGACGTCGGCTTTCCCATGGTCCTTCACCCGCGCGACACGGACACGGCGTGGGTGTTCCCCATGGACGGGACCCTGGTCTGGCCGCGCACCTCCCCGGACGGTGCGCCCGCCGTCTACGGGACACGCGACGGCGGTGAGAGCTGGCAGCGGTTCGACAGCGGCCTGCCCGGGGAGCAGGCCTGGTGGACAGTGAAGCGCCAGGCGATGACCGCCGACACCTTGGACCCGGTCGGCCTGTACTTCGGCACCACCAGCGGCGAGTTGTGGGCAAGTCACGACGAGGGCGGGCACTGGAGGTGCATCGCACGGCACCTCCCCGAGATCTACGCGGTGGAAGCCGCGGAAACCGGGCCGGGAGACTGACTGCCATGAACGTGCTCATCCCGACACCGCTGCACACCTACACCGGCCGCGCCCACGTGGAGGCGGGGGGATCGACGCTCGCGGAGGTGATGGAAGACCTGGATCGACAGTTCCCGGGAATCCGTTTCCGTGTAATCGACGAACAGGACCGGATGCGGCCGCACATGCGCTTTTTCGTCAA
>SKOF01000490.1 GCA_007120155.1 Thioalkalivibrio sp.
CTCGAGGAACGCGTGGTGGGCTGCTTCACCTACTCGATGAATGGCGACCCGCCGGCGTACGGCAGTGACACGATGCTGGCGATCACCACCTACATGCAGTGGCTGGCCAGGGGCGCGCCGGTCTATCCGGACCAGGAGATCTACGGGCGTGGCTACGGATCGGTGGATGAGCCGGAACAAGAGCCCTCCTACGAACGTGGCAAGGAGGTCTTTGCGCAGAGATGTTCGATCTGTCATGCGGAGGACGGCCAGGGGTTGAAGCAGGACGGGAAGGTGGTCTTTCCGCCCTTGTGGGGCGATGGCTCCTACAACTGGGGTGCCGGGATGTCGCGGATCAACACTGCGGCGGCCTTCATCAGGCACAACATGCCGCTGGGCCAGCCGAACTCGCTCAGTGACCAGGAGGCCTGGGACGTCGCGTTCTACATGAACAGCCAGGAACGCCCGCAGGACCCGCGCTACACCGGTGATGTCCACGAAACCCGCGAAAAGCACGCTGATTTCCACGGGCACACCGTCTACGGGACCGTGCGCGAAGCGGACGGGCACCTGCTGGGTGATCACGACAACACCGGCGAGAAGGATTTCCTCCGCCCGGAGATACTCCGCTCGCGTACCTTCGACTGACGCGATCATCTCCCGGCAGGTGCGCAGGGAGGGCATCAACGCCCCGGAACGCTCGTCGTTCCGGGGCGTTTCCGTTGCCGGTACCCGATTCTGACGTGATGGTGGGGTAGCCAACAGAGCGAGGCAGGTCGAGTGCACTAATCTGGCCGCGGGAGGTCATGTGCCGCCTTCTTACGCCTTGGGGTCGGGCTGCACCGATCGGCCAAAGTTCGGCCAAGGAGCATGTCATAAGCATCAAATCGTTCGGATTCTCGGCGCGCACACGGGATGCGCTGCGTCACGACCGGGATACGGAGTTGCTGCGCGCGGAGCTGCTCAGTATCGAGCAACTGAAGCGTCACGCGGTATCGCTGGCCGGTCAGCACAGAATCGTTCCGCGTCCGGGGCCAGACAGGTTGCTGCCGCGGCTGGCGGACAACGCGCGTGTGCTGCTGACCGCGTATGACGTCGTCACCGCGGCTGCCACATCGGGACAGCGGATCGCGCCGGCAGAGGCCTGGTTGCTCGACAATTTCTATCTGATCGAGCAGCAGATCGGTCTGGCGCGCAGGCACCTGCCGCGCGGATACAGCCGGCAGTTGCCGCGACTGGCCGATGGCCCGACGGCCGGTTTTCCCCGCATCTACGACCTGGCGCTGGAGCTGATCTCCCACATGGACGGCCGGGTCGACAGCGGCAACGCCACCCAGTTCATCGCCGCTTACCAGACCGTCGAACCCTTGAAGCTGGGCGAACTGTGGGCCTTCCCGATCATGCTGCAGCTGGCGCTGCTGGAAAACCTGCGCCGCGTCGGAGTACGTATCGCCCAGCGGCGCGAGGAGCGCGATGCGGCCATCACCTGGGCGGACCGCATGATCGCCGCCGCCGAAAGCAAGCCCAGGCAGCTGATCCATCTACTGGCCGAGTTTGCCAATGCCGACGTGCCGCTGACGGCGCCGTTCGTGGAGACGTTCTACGGCAGGCTCCAGGCGCAGGGGCCCGCCATGGCGTTCGTGCAAACCTGGGTCGAGCAGAAGCTGCTCGAACAGGGGGTGACCGCAACCGAACTGTCGGAGGCGGCCGGCCGCACCGCCGCGGCCAACCAGATCTCCATCGCCAACAGCATCGGCAGCTTGCGCTTCATCGGGGCCATGGACTGGAAGCAGTTTGTCGAATCGCTCAGTGTCGTCGAACAGACCTTGCGCGAAGACCCGACGGGAATTCACGCCGGCCAGGATTTCGCCACCCGCGACCGCTACCGCCACGTCATCGAGGATGTGGCGCGACGCAGCGCGTTCAGCGAAATGGAGGTGGCACGCGAAGCCGTCGTTCTCGCGCAGGCGGCTGCAGCGCAACGCGGCATCAGCGACCGCAGCGCCCATGTCGGCTACTACCTGATCGACCGGGGACGGCAGCGCCTGGAGGGTGCGGTCGGCCTTCGGCCGTCGTTGAAATCCCGCGTCTGCCGGGCGAGCCGGCATGTCCGCCTGCCTCTGTACCTCGGCCCGATCCTGCTGCTCACGCTGTTTCTGGCAGCGGTCGTGCTGTCTGCCGGCGGGGTCGATCCGGGTGACTGGCGGGCCTGGATTCTCGCGCTTCCCCTGGTCATCGGCGCCTCGGCGCTGGCCGTCCCGCTGGTGAACCTGGTGATCACGCTCGCCCTGCCGCCGCGCGCCTTGCCACGGCTGGATTTTTCCAAGGGGATTCCGGACAGCCATCGCACCATGGTGGTCGTTCCCACCCTGCTGGGAAGTCCGAAGGACGTCGATGACCTGCTCGAAGCCATGGAGATCCGCTATCTCGGCAATCGCGATCCCAATCTGCTCTTTGCCCTGCTGACCGATTTCCACGACGCGCCCGAAGAGACGCTTCCGGCCGACGCCGCTTTGCTCGCCTATGCACGTGCAGCGGTCGAGTCGCTCAACGCGGCCTACCGCGACGATCGCCCGTGCATCTTCTACCTGTTTCACCGGCCCCGGGTGTGGAATCCCTACGAGCGGGTGTGGATGGGTTACGAGCGCAAGCGCGGCAAGCTGGAGCAGTTCAATTCCCGGCTCCGCGGCGGGGCGCAAACAGCCTTCTCGGACATCGTCGGTGATCACTCCCTGCTCCCGTCGATCCGGTACGTCATCACCCTGGATACCGACACGCAGTTGCCACGCGATGCGGCACGCACCCTGGTGGGTAACCTGGCACATCCGCTCAATCGGCCGATCTACGATGCCGCCAAGGGACGCGTCGTCGAAGGCTACGCGATTCTGCAACCGCGCGCCTCGATCAGCCTCACCAGTGCCGGCCGGTCGCACTTCACCCGTCTGTTCGCGGGCGATTCGGGGTTCGACCCCTACACGCGCGAGGTTTCGGATGTCTACCAGGATGTATTCGGGGAAGGCTCGTTCATCGGCAAGGGAATTTACGACGTAGATGCGTTTCGTCAGGCTGTCGACGGGCGCTTCTCGGAGAACCTCATCCTGAGTCACGACCTGCTGGAAGGCGGGTATGCGCGTTCGGCCCTGGTGACCGATGTCGACCTCATCGAAGAGCACCCGGCCAGTGTCACCATCGAGGCCAGTCGGCGCCACCGCTGGATACGCGGAGACTGGCAGCTTGCCGGCTGGCTGCTGCCGCGCGTGCCGGGGCCCCCCGGCTTGAATGGCGCGAAGGCAAAGCGGCAGGCGAACCCCCTCTCGGCGCTGTCCTGGTGGAAACTCTTCGATAACCTCCGGCGCAGCCTGGTGGCCCCATCACTGCTTGCCTTGCTGGCAGGCGGATGGCTGTTGGCCCTGGGGCCCGCGTGGGTGTGGACCCTGCTGGTCGTGGCGGTGGTCTTCCTTCCCACCGTGCTGGCCACCCTGATCGAGCTTGTTCGCATACCGGAAGAACGCGACTGGTTGGTGCACCTGAGCCTGACCGCAAGATCCGCGGGTCGCCCCACGATGCTCGCCCTGCTGGCCCTGATCTTCTTGCCCTACGACACGCTGATCTGCCTGGATGCGATCCTGCGCTCGGGGCTGCGCATGTTGTTCACGCGACGCGGCTTGCTGCTGTGGCAGCTGCCCGCCTACGCACGCCGCAACGCCAGCCGAACGCCCACCGATTTTATTCGGGAGATGTGGATCGGACCGGTCATGGCGGTGGCGCTGGTCATGGCTCTGGCAATGAGCCAACCGACCCTGTGGCTGTACGCTGCGCCCATCCTGTTGCTGTGGCTGGTGTCGCCCGTCGTTGGCTGGTGGATCAGCCGGCCGCTGGTGTCTCCCGCGCCGAAGCTGAGCGACAAGCAACGGGCGTTCCTGCGGTCGTCGGCCCGGCGAACCTGGCGCTACTTCGCCGATTTCGTCGGCCTGGATGACCACTGGCTGCCGCCCGACAACTTCCAGGAATATCCTGCGCCGGCCATCGCCTCGCGCACCTCGCCCACCAACATCGGGATGTCGCTGCTGGCCGATCTGGTTGCCTACGATTTCGGCTATCTCACTGCCGGGGAATGCCTGCAGCGTATCTGCAATACCCTGGCCTCGACGGAGAAGCTGGAACGCTACCGAGGCCACCTTTACAACTGGTACGACACCCGCACGCTGCAACCGCTCCACCCGCAATACGTCTCGTCGGTGGACAGCGGGAACCTGGCCGGGAGCCTGCTCACCCTGCAGGCGGGTCTGGCCGAACTGAAGAATCAGCCAGTGCTGTCATCCAACGCGCTCCAGGGGCTGCAGGACACCCTGCAGGTGCTGGCCGATCAGCTGCCCGCCTCACCCGTCCCCGAGCTGGAGAAGAGAATCCGAGCGCTGCAGGACGCTCTGCGTGCATTTACCCTGGAGGGTCCGCCCAGGACGCTGGCTGCTGCCACCGGCGCATTGAACGAGATGCACCGCATCGGGGGCGAGCTGGTTGCATGGTTGCCGGCGGAGATGGACATTGACGGCGAACTGGTTTACTGGGCGCGGGCATTCGACCGGCAATTCCGTGCGCTTCGCGATGAATTTGAATTTCTGGTGCCGGGGTCGTGGCAGGGCAACGGCCTTCCGACCCGGATGGAACTGGCCGGCGCAGGTGCAGCCGGCACGGGCGCGCAGACGCAGCTCGACCTCATCGACGATCTGATCGAGCGTTGCCGCGCATTGGCGGCGATGGATTTTGAGTTTCTCTACGACGCCGGGTGCGACCTGCTGACCATCGGCTACGACGTTGGCGAACGGCGCCGCGACCCGTCCTGCTACGACCTCCTCGCATCGGAGGCGCGCCTGGCCAGTTTTCTGCTCATCGCGCAGGGGCAGGTGCCGCAGAAGCACTGGTTCGCTCTCGGCCGCCTGCTGACCAGTCATGGCAGCGAAGTCACCCTGATCTCCTGGAGCGGTTCGATGTTCGAGTACCTGATGCCGCAGCTGATGATGCCGAGCTATGCGAACACCCTGCTGGAGAAGGCCTGCAAGGCCGCGGTGTCGCGCCAGATCGAATACGGCCGGCAACGCGCAGTGCCGTGGGGTATTTCCGAGTCCTGCTACAACGCCAC
>SKOF01000392.1 GCA_007120155.1 Thioalkalivibrio sp.
AGACAGACACCCCCCGCAGCGTAGGAGCCCAGTCCCCTGGGCGATCCGGTCCGGCACCGGTGGATCATTCTTCGCCCGGAGGACCGGGCTCCTACGGGAAGAATCCTGCATCGCAGCAACCAGCCGGATGAATAACCTGTTGCCAGATATCTCACCACCCTTCTGCTGCGGCCACTGATCTGCGCGCTGTGGCGGAGCGTACTCGCTACGAACGGCGGTGAGATATCCGGGCCAGGTAGAAATCGGCGATGCGCCGGTAGGCGCCGGCCGGGAACAGGATCTGCATGGCGATGACCATCGCGAGCCGCGGCCTGTAGCACCGGTGTCCGACGGCGGACGCATAGAGCGTCAGTGCCTTCCAGAGCCTTCCCGATCGGGCATACGACTTTGCAAGAAACCATCCCCGGTGGCCATGGTACGCACGCGCCGGAATCTCGCTCCTGATGCCCTCCAGCCAGCGCAGCCGGACCTCCGGCACCGATCGCGCCGAGATTCTTTCCGGGTCCGCCACGTCCCGCCACACGACCGACGGTTCGGCAAGCAGATGAAAATGCATCCCGTGAAGGTAGAGCCGGATGGCGAAATCCGTGTCCTGACCGTAGGGGAGTCCTTCCAGATACCGGACCTCGCGGGCGACAGACGTGGGCACCACCAGAGAGGACGTGGCCACGAAACCGCGTTCGCAGAGCAGGTACTCGGCCATGTGTTCCCCGGGCGCGAGCCCCCGGGGCGGTTTCACGTTGTACCTGCCGCCGCCGCGATCGACCCGTACCCGCCCATGAACGACGGTTTCCGGTGACGTGCGCAGGACCGCGGCGACGGCTTCCAGATGATGCGGCATGAACCGGTCATCCGAGTCGAGAAAGGCGACATAACGCCCGCGCGCCGCGTCAATCCCCCGGTTCCGGGCGGTATTGGCACCGCTGTGATCCTGCCGGATCAGGCGAATGCGGCGGTCCCCGAGCGCTTCCGGCACGGCGTCCGGGTTGTCGTCCGAGCCGTCGTCCACAACGATGATCTCGAAGTCCCGGCATGTCTGCGCCAGCACCGACCGGATGGTCTCACCCAGGAGGTGCGCACGGTTATAGACGGGTATCACAACCGTGAAAAGCGGCTGGCTCATGTCCGCCAAGAGACCCCACCCTCTCCCGGGCATCGGGCGCGCGGGCCCGACGACGTCTGATGCGGCGCCATGGATGCGCCCTTCCCGGTATTCGCGTCGTCCCGCATCAACCCCCCTGAACGTGGCGGTAGTTCTCCAGCTTCCATCCCAGCAGACCGCTCATCACCCCGAGTTGCGTGGACAGGTGTTGCAGCAGATCGACCTCCACATACCTGCGCCGCCCCCGGATGAACCGCCACACCTGCTGCAACGCCCGGACGTTCTGATACCCCGCGAAGGCGAGAAGGTACACGACGGCCTGTAAACGCGGGCGCAGAATGAAATGCATCCTCGCCAGGGCATTGCCGTAGCACAGCGCGCGTCTGAACACCCAGCGCCGGGTCAGCCGCTCCTCGGGAACACGCTCCGTCAGCCGCGCGGCATTGTGCCAGTGAATCGAGTATCCAAGCCGCTTCAACTGAATGAAATAGAGCTCGTCCTCTCCCCCGGTGAGTGCCATGCGATGATCGAAACGCAGACCGGAACGCCGGATCACCTCGGACCGGATCAGGACATTGCCGCTCGCCGCGCGGGGCACTTGCTCGCCGTCACGGTACGTCTTTCTCCGGAAGATGCTTGCGTGCGCCACCCACGCCGGCGCCGAATCGGGGAATGACCGTACCACCGGCCCTGTCACCACATCCGCCCGGTACGCACGCTGCGCGTCGAGCAGCGCCTGCAGCCACCGGGGATCCGCCACCTCGTCATCGTCCATGAACGACAGGAAGTCGCATGCCTCGTCGGCCGCCGCCGTGTCCAGCGCCCGGTTTCGCGCGTGGCTGATGCCTTGCTCCGGCACCGGCAGGTAGGTCAAAGGGAACGGGAAACCGGCCGCCAGGGCATCAAACACGGGGCGGGCGGAACCCCGGGCATCATTGTCGATGAGATACACCCGAAGCGTCACCCCCGGTGTGGAGATTTCCTGGGCGGCAATGCTCTCCAGTGTGCGCCGCAGACTGCGCGGACGCCCAAAGGTGGGGATGAACAGGCTGACCGCGATCCGGCCTTGTGGGACATCAGGTTTCATTGACGTAGAGGAAATCCCCGAACCAGTCGTCTCTCGGCACATGCGCCCGCTGCCTGAAGCCATGACGGATCAGGTACTCATGGACCGGCTGATAGAGGGACTGACCATGATAGACCTCCCGGTGCTCGAGTTCGGCGATGATATAGCGCACGGTGGAGATGCGCTCGCCCAGACCCTGCAATGCCTGCATGCCCGCTCCCTGCACATCCATGCAGATCAGATCGATCGATCCGATGCCCTGTTCCCTGCAGTACGTGTCCAGCCTGATTGCCGGTACCCGCACCCGGGTCTGGTCATAACGCTGAAGGTAATCATCCCGTGCGCGGAAGCATGACGATGCGCCGATATTGGTGACCGGATTGCCCCGGCCGTCCGTGATCTCCCGGCCATCCGCCCACCGGGAGGCCGTGACCGGATAGAACGTGATCTCGGTATCCTCGTCCCATACGGCCGCCTCCACCAACCGGATACGCCGCCGCCAGCGCAGGTTGCGGCGGCACATCCGGACCGCCTCCGGATTGCATTCGAACGCCGTGACGTCGGCGTGGAAATGGTCTCTGAGCCGCACCGAGTCATGACCATCCCTGGCGCCCAGCTCGAAGATGCGCCTTACTTTCGCCGGGTCGATCCGTGCCGTAAACTCCCGTGCCAGATAGTCCGAATGGCCACCCGTTGACCAGAATCCCATCCGGGGTAGATACCAGTGCCTGGCGCTCATGGGTTTCGTGGATCTGCCTTAATGGAGAGGATGCCGGAATTCTCCCACAGCCGGATGGATGCCTCCACATGCGCGAGCCGACATTGCCGCAGCATGCGCCCGGCACCGGCGGGTGCAGATGCGCCGCTCCGTTGAATCGACAGGACCCGCCAGGCCCGCACATGGACAACCCCGTACCACTGCATATCTACGGCGGCTTCGGCGCCCCCTGCGGTTACAAGACCCATACGCTGTCGTTCGCCAGGGCATTGGCGCGCATCCATCCGGTCCGGCTGCGTCTGCTGGGCGAACGGCTGGAGCCGTCATCGCTGCCCGACGACCTGCAAGGTCTGTTGGAACAGGATCAGGACACCCTTCCCGACATCGCCCTGTACATCGGCGGCATGCATGATTTTCCCCGGCTGCCGGGCCGGTTTCGCATCGGCTATGCCGTGTTCGAGACGACCCGGCTGCCCGAGCGGCTGCTGCGTGCCTTCGACGGCCTTGATCAGATCTGGGTACCCACCACATGGTGCCGCGCGCAGTTGATCCACAACCGGATCGACCCGGCGCGCATCCGGATTGTCCCGGAGGGGGTGGATACCGATAGCTACTCCCCCGCTCCCGAACGCCGGGCCGGGGACGCGACGCCCTTTCGCTTCCTGTGTGTCGGCAAGTGGGAGACGCGCAAATGCCAGGAGGAACTGATCCGCACCTTCGTCCGGACATTCGGCCCGGACGAGAACGTCGAGCTGATCATCCACGGGCACAACCCCTTCGTGCCCGGCTTCTCCCTGGAAGATGCGATCACCCGGGCCCGGGGCCGCGCCCGGCATCGAATCATCGCCAGTCCCCCGCTGTCGGAAGCGGAGCTGGTGGATCTTTATCGCCGCTGCGATGCCCTGGTGCTGCCGACCCGCGGCGAGGCCTGGGGACTCCCCATCACCGAGGCCATGGCCTGCGCCCTGCCGGTCATCGCCACCGCCCATGGCGGTCCGCTGGATTTCCTGCATGACGACCACGCCTATCCGCTGCCCGTCTCCAGACTCAGGCGTGTCCGCGACCGCTCGAACTTCCGCCCCGGCCGCCACTTCGGACGCTGGGCCGAACCCGACTGGAAGGCACTGGCGTCCATCATGCGCCACGTGGTCGAGCATCCGCTTCAGGCACGTGCCGTCGGGGCCCGGGCAAGGCGGTATGCCGAGCAGCACCTCACCTGGCACCATGCGGCGGAAAAGGCGGCACGCGTCCTGAAGGATCTGTCCAGTACCGCTCCCTGAGACGCGATGCCGCCGCCGCGCACATCTCGCGGCGCGCCTGCGCATCCGACAGCAGGTTGAGCACCGCGTCGGCGAATTCCTGCGCCGATGCGGCGATCGCCAGATGACCGGCGTCGAAGTCCAGACCCTCCATGCCCACGGGCGTGGTCACGACGGCCCTGTGATGGGCGATGGCCTCCAGGATCTTGATGCGCGTGCCGCCCCCGGCGCGCAACGGACAAATCGCCACGTCCGCGGCCTGGTAGATTCCGGAGAGATCCTCCACGTAGCCGTGAACGTTCACCGATGGATCCTCCGCCAGCTCACGGGCCAGCTTCCGGCGTATCCCCGCGCCGACCACATGAAACCGGACCTTTCCGGGAAACCGCGTCTTCACCTCTGGCCAGATCTCCCGGAAGAACCAGCGCACCCCGTCCCGGTTGGGCAGGTAGCCCATGGAACCGACAAACAGGATCGCGGCCTCCCGGGACACGGCCCGCTGATCGTTCTCCACGATGTCACCCACATAGCGATTGGGAAAGACCTCCACATGGGCCGAACCGAACACCTCCGACAGACCCTGGCGATCCACATCGGAGCAGACGAAGACCCGGTCCGCCGCCGGGACCCGGCGGGCCTCCTCCTCACGGAAGGCATCCGCCATCCGGAGATAGCGCCGTTCCAGCGAACGGTTGTCCTCCGCGCGCGCCAACCCCGCAATCCGCCCATGGCACAGGGAATCCCAGTCATCGAGATCGAGCCACAGCGCCCGCCCGCGCGCCGGGTCGGGCAGACACGACAATACGGGCATCATGTAGAGCCTGAACACCAGCACGATGTCGGCGTCACGGAGGAGCGCCTGCGCCTGCACCGGGACCCGCAGGTCCGCCATCGCGGCCTGGGGGCCGCCGTCGACCGGCCAGCGGGATCTCCATGCCTGCGGCAGCCGCCGGAGCATCCGTCGCAGTC
>SKOF01000008.1 GCA_007120155.1 Thioalkalivibrio sp.
ACCCGCATACTCGCGCGCGACGACATGGAGATTGCCCTTGGCGGCGAGCACGCCGCCAGGCTCATGGCGGAGTTCTGCGCGCTGGACCTCTCCGCCGCGAACGACGCGCTGCTCTACACCCGCGTGGCCGGCGTGGGCGTCTGGCTTCGGGTGGAGGCGGGGCCTGTCTACCGCATGGGCTGCGAACCCAGTTACGGCGAGTTTCTGTTCGAGACCCTGATGCACGGGGTCCGTGAAATGAAGGGGGAAGTCATCGGCTTTTCCGATTTTTACACCATCCGGGAGGATCCACAATGACACCACAGGAAGCGAAGACCTACCTCGAGAGCCACGAAGTGAAGTACATCCTGGCCCAGTTCGTGGACATTCACGGCGTGGCCAAGACCAAGTCCGTGCCGGTGAGCCACCTGGAAGACGTACTCACCGACGGCGCCGGGTTTGCGGGCTTTGCCGTGTGGGGCCTGCGCATGGGGCCCCACGAAGCGGACTACATGGCGCGCGGTGACCTGGGCACGCTGTCCGTCGTACCCTGGCAGCCGGGCTACGCGCGCATCGTGTGCGACGGCTTCGTCAACGGCGAGCCCTACATGATGGATACGCGCAACATCCTCGCCGCGCAGGTCAAGCGCCTCAAGGATCGCGGCTGGACCATGAACACCGGTCTCGAGCCCGAATTCAGCCTGCTGCGCCGCGACGGCAACGGCGGCGTCGTGCCCGCCGATGATTCCGATCGCCTCGACAAACCCTGCTACGACTACAAGGGCCTGTCCCGTTCCCGGGAATTCCTGGAGCGCCTGGTGGAGTCGCTGCAGGCGGTGGACTTCGACGTCTATCAGGTGGATCACGAGGACGCCAACGGCCAGTTCGAGATCAACTACACCTACTCGGACTGCATGACCTCCGCCGACCGCTACGTGTTCTTCCGCATGGCCGCCGGCGAGATCGCCAACCAGCTGGGACTCATCTGCTCCTTCATGCCCAAGCCCTTCTCCAACCGCACGGGCAACGGCATGCACATGCACATCTCCATCGCCGACGAGACCAACCCCAATATCTTCGAGGAGCCGTCCGATCCGCGCGGGCTGTCCCTGTCGAAGACCGCCTATCACTTCATGGCGGGCCTGATGGAGCACGCCCCGGCGCTCACCGCGCTCATGGCGCCCAGCGTCAATTCGTACAAGCGCCTCGTGGTGGGCCGCGCGCTCTCCGGCGCCACCTGGGCCCCGGCGTTCATCTCCTACGGCGACAACAACCGCACCTCCATGGTGCGCGTGCCCCAGGGGCGTCTGGAACTGCGCCTGGGTGACGGTGCCTGCAACCCCTACCTGGCCGCCGCTGCCGTGATCGCCGCCGGTCTCGATGGCGTGGACCGCAAGCTGGAGCCGGGCGAGCCGCAGAACTTCAACTTCTACGATTTCAGCCCCACGGAGCTTGCCGAGAAGGGCATCGAGACCCTGCCGCAGAGTCTGCACGAGGCCATCGAGGCCCTGCGCAAGGACACGCTGTTTGCCGAGCAGCTCGGGCAGGCGTTCATCGACGAGTTCATCGGCCTCAAGAACATGGAGTGGGTGGAGTATTCCCGCCATGTGTCCGACTGGGAACTCAGCCGCTACGTGGAATTTTACTGATCGAGGAGATTGTCCCCATGTGTGGGATCGTAGGATTGTTGCTCAAGACCCCGGCGCTGAACGAACGTCTCGGCATGCTGGTGACGCCCATGCTGGTGAGCATGGCCGAGCGCGGCCCGGACTCCGCGGGGCTGGCCGTGTTCGCGGACCGGGACCGGGGCGAGAAGTACAGCCTGTTCGCCGAGGATGCGCACTTCGACTGGGATGCGCTGGAGCGCGCCCTGGACGAGGCCCTGGTGCCCACGCCCCGCATCGAACCGCAGGGCCGTTACGCGCGCCTCTACCTGGACGTGGATCCGGACACCCTGCGCCGCTGGATGGCCGAGCACTTCCCGCAGCTGCACGTGCTCAGCGCCGGGCACTTCATGGACATCTACAAGGACGCCGGCCACCCGGCGGCCATTGCCGAGCGCTATGACTTCCCCGCGCTCACCGGCAGCCATGCCGTGGGCCACACGCGCATGGCCACCGAGTCCGCTATCACCCCGGCCCACGCCCATCCCTTTACGGCGGGCGAGGACTTCTGCCTGGTGCACAACGGCTCGCTGTCCAATCCCTACAAGATCCGCCGCAAGCTGGAGCGCAAGGGCATCCGCTTTGAGACCGACAACGACACCGAGGCCGCCTGCCGTTTTCTCGAGTGGCGCCTGCGCGAGGGCGACGGCCTGGAGAGCGCGCTCTCCCAGGGCTTCTCCGTGCTGGACGGCTTCTACACCCTGCTCATGGCGACCCGCGACGAGCTTGCCCTGGTGCGCGACTCGTTCGCCTGCAAGCCCGCCGTGGTGGCCGAGACCGACGACTACGTGGCCATCGGTTCCGAGTACCGCGCGCTTGCCCACCTGCCCGGGGTGAAGGAGGCGTCGCTGTTCGAACCACGGCCTGAGGAGATCTACACGTGGAGACGATGACCGACACCGACAAGGCCGTGCGCTTCGACCTGGACGAGACCAGCGTGCGCGACCTCAACCAGTTCCTGCACCACGAACTTGCCGAAAGCGGCGCCCGGCACATCGAGGTGCTCAATCCCAACGGCCGCCACAACATCGCCGTGGGCATGGATGCGCCGGTGTCCGTGGACATCCGCGGCCACGCCGGCTACTTCATCGGCGGCATGAACAAGCAGGCGGGCATCACCGTGCACGGCAACGTGGGCTGGAGCGTGGGCGAGAACATCATGTCCGGAAGCATCCGCGTGAAGGGCAACGCCTCCGAGTGCGCGGGCGCCTCGGGACACGGCGGACTGGTGGTCATCGAGGGCGACGCCTCCTCGCGCTGCGGCATCTCCATGAAGGGCTGCGACATCGTGGTGGGCGGCAGCGTCGGGCACATGTCCGCGTTCATGGCCCAGCTCGGCACGCTGGTGGTCTGCGGCGACGCGGATCCCGGTCTGGGGGATTCTCTCTACGAGGCCGTGATCTACGTGCGCGGCACGATCAGGGGTCTCGGCGCCGATGCGCAGGCGGAGCCCATGGGCGAGGAGGACTACGCCCGCGTGGCTGCCCTGCTGGACAAGGCCGGTTTCGATCACGACCCGAAGGCGTTCAGGCGCGTCGCCTCCGCGCGCACCCTGTACCACTGGAACGCCGATCATCATCAGGAGTACTGATCCCATGTCCAAGCCCACCGACAAGCCCGTCTACATCGAGCCCAACTACACCTACGGCGACGCCACGCTGCACTACATCCAGCAGGCCGCCGAGCACGGGCTCTACGAGATCCGCGGGCTGGGCGCCAAGCGCCGCGTGCCCACCTTCGACGATCTCACCTTCCTCACCGCGTCGGCCTCGCGCTATCCGCTGGAGGGCTACCGGGAAAAGTGCGAGACGAAGACGGTGCTCGGCACCCGCTTCGCGAAGAAGCCCATCGAACTGGGCATCCCCATCACCATCGCCGGCATGAGCTTCGGCGCGCTCACTGCCCAGGCCAAGGACGCGCTCGGCCGCGCCGCGGGCGAGATGGGCACCTCCACCACCACCGGCGACGGCGGCATGACCCCCGAGGAACGCCGCTCGTCCAAGACCCTGGTCTACCAGTGCCTGCCTTCGCGCTACGGCTTCAACCCCGACGACCTTCGCCAGGCCGACGCCATCGAGCTGGTGGTCGGGCAGGGCGCCAAGCCCGGCGGAGGCGGGATGCTGCTGGGCCAGAAGATCAGCCCGCGCGTGGCCGGCATGCGCACGCTCCCCGAGGGCATCGACCAGCGCTCCGCCTGCCGCCATCCGGACTGGACGGGTTCGGATGATCTCGCCATCAAGCTCTCCGAGCTGCGCGAACTCACCGACTGGCAGCTGCCCGTGTACGTGAAGATCGGCGCCACGCGCGTGAAGAACGACGTGAAGCTGGCCGTGGCCGCCGGCGCCGACGTGGTGGTGGTGGACGGCATGCAGGGCGGCACCGCCGCCACCCAGCAGGTGTTCATCGAACACGCCGGCATCCCCACCCTCGCCGCCCTGCGCCAGGCCGTGGAGGCGCTGGAGGAGATCGACATGGTGGGCGAGGTGCAGCTTGTCATCTCCGGCGGTATCCGCAGCGGCGCGGATGTGGCCAAGGCGCTCGCCATGGGCGCCGACGCCGTGTCCATCGGCCAGGCCGCCATGATGGCGCTGGGCTGTAACGCGCGGCACTACCACATGGACGGCCAACTGGTGGATGCCACCGCAGACTACGCCGCCATCGGCACCGCCCCCGGCTACTGCCACCACTGCCACACGGGTCTCTGCCCCGTGGGCATCGCCACCCAGACGCCCGAGCTTGAGAAGCGCCTGGACGTGGACTGGGGCGCGCGCCGCGTGAAGAACTACCTGCAGACGCTGACCATGGAGCTCACCACGCTGGCCCGCGCCTGCGGCAAGTCCAACGTGCACAACCTGGAGCGCGAGGATCTCGCCGCGCTCACCATCGAGGCCGCCGCCATGGCGAAGATCCCGCTGGCCGGAACCGAGTGGATCCCCGGGCACGACGGCTGTTGAGCGCATCACCGTGACCCGGGCCAGACGCAAACCCGAAGTCGTGCCGCCGGTAACGGCGCCGCCCGAACTCCCGCAGGCCGGGGACAGCGGCCTCGACCGCTACATCGGTCTCGTGCTGCGCGAGAAGCGCCAGGCCCAGTCGCTCACCATTGCCGACGTGGCAGGCCTCGCCGGCGTCAGCCGCGGCATGCTCTCCAAGATCGAGAACGGCCAGGTCTCCCCCAGCCTCGACACCCTGCGCCGCATCGCCGCCGCGCTCGGCATGACGCTGGCGCAACTGTTCACGAACCTGGACGTCCCGGAAGGCGGCGCCCAGCACGTCAGGGCCGGGGAGGGCCTCGAGGTCGTGCGCCGCGGCACCCGCCGCGGCCACACCTATCATCTGCTCGCCTACGACCAGGGCCCCCGCAAGCAGGTGGAACCCTTCCTCATCACCATGGACGACGCCAGCGAGGTATTCCCCACCTTCACGCATCCGGGGGTGGAGTTCATCTACATGCTGGAT